>NZ_PJAY01000071.1:0-209396 GCF_002836635.1 Stenotrophomonas sp. Bg11-02 | reverse complement strand
GAGATGTGTATTTGGGACAGGCGCACACCGTGGCTTGCAATGTCCTGCGCCCTGTCCCGGCATGACCCGAAGCCCTGTGGATAACCATGGGGGCAAGCCAGATCCCCATCCCCCGCCACGCCTACAGCCACCTGAATTCCAGCGCATTGCATACCCTGTGGTTAGCAATAATACTAACCGCACTCAGCTCAGAAGAATCCCATGGGTCGCCCCGATTCCATCCCCCACATCGCCATCAAAGGCCGCGGCAGCACCACCCACATCGCCGGGCGCTTCGAAAGCACGGTAAGCGAAGCGGTGGACGATGGCTGGGAAGCCGAAGAAAGCGAAGAGTTCCTGGCGCCGCGCCTGCGCACCGAAGTGCGCGCCGAAACCGCCCGCAGCATCATCAGCCGCAACAACTCACCAGACGTCGGCTTCAGCCAATCGGTGAACCCTTATCGCGGCTGCGAACATGGCTGCTCGTACTGCTTCGCACGTCCCTCGCACGCCTATCTGAATCTGTCGCCCGGGCTGGATTTCGAGACCAAGCTGTTCGCCAAGACCAACGCAGCGCAGCTGCTGCGCAAAGAACTTTCAAAACCCAGCTACGTGCCACAGCCGATCGCGCTGGGCATCAACACCGATTCCTACCAGCCGATCGAACGCAAGTTCAAACTGACCCGCCAGCTGATCGAAGTGATGCTGGAAACCCGCCATCCGTTCTCGCTGATCACCAAGAACGCACTGGTCGAGCGCGATATCGACCTGCTGGCGCCGCTGGCCGAACAGAACCTGGTGAGCGTGCATTTCTCGGTGACCTCGCTGGATCCGCACCTGTCTTCGAAACTCGAACCGCGCGCGGCCGCACCGCATGCACGGCTGCGTGCGATGCGCCGTCTGCATGAGGCCGGCATCCCGGTCGGGGTGATGCTGGCGCCGGTGATTCCGTGGATCAACGATGCCGAACTGGAAGCCGTACTGGAAGCCGCGCGCGATGCCGGTGCATCCAGTGCCGGCTATGTGCTGCTGCGCCTGCCACTGGAAGTGGCGCCGCTGTTCCGCGATTGGCTGGAGACGCATTACCCGGACCGCGCCACGCACGTGATGAGCACCATCAACCAGCTGCGCGGCGGCAAGGATTACGACAGCCAGTTCGGCACCCGCATGCGCGGCCAGGGCGTGTATGCGGACCTGCTGTCGAACCGCTTCAAGCTGGCGCGCAGGCGACTGGGATTCGATGCGCAGAACAGCCACTGGCCGAAGCTGGATTGCACGAAGTTCGAGCGGCCCGCACCGCCGAAGGCGGATTCGCCGCAGGGGTCGTTGTTCTGAAGGTGGCGCGCACAGCCATTCCGGCTCTGGACGTTCACGGTAAGCAGGCCCGCATGCGCTCAGCGACTGCTGATCGATATGTACCGAATGTGTATCTAGTCCGAGGTGAGCCTGAGGACCACGGAAGCGCTTCCGGCCTTTAGGGACCAATACGCATTGGGAAAGCCAAGGTGATGCAGAGATCCTCGGCGAGGCGATTGTTTACGTCGCCGGCGAGGAAGATCTGCGTGCCATCGCGCGTGAATGCAGGCTGCCTGTCGAGGTGGTGCGTCGCCAGTTGTCCGGCCGACGCACGTTGACGTTGCGCACGATGATGGGCGCGCTGCGCGCCCTGGGATTGCAGCTGCGCGTGGAACTGGCAGGGTAGCGCCGAGCCACGCTCGGCGAGCGCAGCGGTCTGGCTGTCAGGAAACGGCAAGAGCGTGACGACCAACGGTCGTCACCCACCGAGGCAGGTCGTCATCCACCGAGGCAGGTCGTCATCCACCGAGGCAGGTCGTCACCCACCCACCGGGCGACCTGTCAGCGTCGATGAGCGTTTTCTGAAAGGCAGTTCGCGTCGTGTCGCGGAAGATAGGCGCCGTGCAGAGGCAACGCCAGCCAATATCGACTCCATCAATCGAATTGAGGACGCAACGCCCCACGGAAGGCGGGCCCATGAGCAGGACGCTCGCTGCCAAGCATCCTCATCTCCCCGGGCGTAGCTGCACATGTCGGCCAAGGGAAAGGTGGACACGTGTGCGTTCAGCGCCCGGGGAGAGGGGGACCTTAGCCGCCGTACAGCTTCTGCGCGGACTGGAACAGGATCCAGCTGGTGGCGATGACCTTGTCGCCGCCCTGCGGACGATTGCCGCGATGGGTATGGGTGAAGGCGGTCGGCGCGATCAGCAGGCTGCCGGTGCGCGGGGTGACCTTGCGCTGCTGGAAATGAAACTCGGTCTCGCCCTCTTCGAAGTCATCATTGAGGTACAGCGTCCACAGCAGATGGCGGTGCAGGGTTTCCGCCTTCTCGTCCTTCGGATACAGCTCGCAATGCCAGTAGGGGTAAGCGCCCTCGCCTGCTGCGTACCATTGCAGGTTGATCGCGCCCGGACGCAGGCAGGTGCGCGCAAGATCCGACAGCGCGGCCGGGCTCATGTCGGGGAAGTCTTCCGCCGTGAGCCGCTTGGGCTGGCCGTTGCTGTCTTGGATCTGCAACATCAGCGGCGCGATCAGTGCCTGTGGATAACGGCGTAGATAAGTCAAAAGCCCGTTGAAAACGGCCTGCTGCAGGACGTTTTCAACATCCGCCCAGTCGGCCAGCCCGCTGATGCGGAGATCCTTGCTGCGCTTGAGTTCGGGGAATACACCACTGCCTACCGCACCCGGTTGCAGGCGGTCACTTGCGCGCAGTCGCGCCGCGATCGCCGCGCACACATCGGCGGGCACGGCGTTGTGGATCACTTCAATGAAATCAACAGGGTCCTGCGTCTGCATGCCTGGATCCTTCGCCAGCGGGCCTTTGATGGTGCCCACTGGCGCAGGGGTTGTCACGCCACGGACATGTGCGACGGCCAGGCGAGCAAGCTCGCCTGCTACTCAGTTCGCTGACGCGTCGTGCTGCTGGTGGTACTGCACCGCGGCGGCGACTTCATCGCGCGAGCCGAGGAAGACCGGCACGCGCTGGTGCAGCTGGTCCGGCTGGATGTCCAGGATCCGCGCACGCCCGGTCGAGGCGGCGCCGCCGGCCTGTTCCACCAGCAGGCCCATCGGGTTGGCTTCGTACATCAGGCGCAGCTTGCCGGCCTTGGACGGATCCTTCTTGTCCCACGGGTAGATGAAGATGCCACCGCGGGTCAGGATGCGATGCACGTCGGCCACCATGCTGGCGATCCAGCGCATGTTGAAATCCTTGCCGCGCGCGCCTTCCTTGCCTTCCAGCAGATCGGCCACGTACGCCTGCATCGGGGCTTCCCAATGCCGCTGGTTGGACATGTTGATGGCGAACTCCTGGGTGGCCGCCGGGATCTGCATGCCCTGGGTGGTCAGCACGAACTCGCCGGTCTCGCGGTCCAGGGTGAAGGCATGGGTGCCGTGGCCGACGGTCAGCACCATCTGGGTGCTTGGCCCGTAGATGCAGTAACCGGCGGCGATCTGCGCCGTACCCGGCTGCAGGAAGCTCTCGTCACTGGGGCATTCGACGTCCTTCGGGCAGCGCAGCACGGAGAAGATGGTGCCCACGGACACGTTCACGTCGATGTTGGAGCTGCCATCGAGGGGATCGAACAGCAACAGGAAATCACCGCGCGGATAGATGTCCGGCACCGGCTGCGAATGGTCCATCTCCTCCGACGCGCAGGCGGCCAGGTGACCGCCCCAGGCATTGGCTTCCAGCAGGATCTCGTTGCTGATCACATCCAGCTTCTTCTGCGCTTCACCCTGCACGTTGCCGGTGCCGGCTTCGCCGAGCACGCCGCCGAGCGCGCCCTTGCTGACCGCGATGGAGATGTTGGTGCAGGCACGCCCGACCACGGCGATCAGCTGGCGCAGGTCGGCATTGATGCGGCCGGCATGCTGTTCCTGGATGAGATACCGGGTCAACGACGTACGGGACATGGGCAGGGCTCGAGCGACGGAAAGATGCGTCTATTGTCGCCGCCCGGATGCAAAAAAGGGGACGGAGGGGATTAAGTCGTTATCAGCTAGTGCGAGCCGATAACGACTTAATCCCCTCCGTCCCCTTTTTGTCGGGTCAGGCCTTGGCGACGTTGGCTACGGCCTGGGCGACGTAGTCCAGGTTGTTCTGGCTCAGCGCGGCCACGCAGATGCGGCCGGTGCCAACGGCGTAGATGCCGTACTCATCGCGCAGCTTTTCCACCTGCACCCGGCTCAGCCCGGAGTAGGAGAACATGCCGGCCTGGTCGTTGATGAAGGCGAATTCCGGGGCGCCCAGGGCGGCCAGGCGGTCCACCAGCCCATGCCGCAGGGCGTGGATGCGCTCACGCATCTCGGTCAGTTCGGCTTCCCACAGCGCGCGCAGCTCCGGGCTGTTCAACACACCGGCCACCAGCGCGGCACCGTGGTTGGACGGGCTGGAGTAGATCGTGCGGATGATGCGCTTGATCTGCGACTGCACGGCCTTGGCTTCGGTGGCGTTGGGGGCGACGATCGACAGCGCACCCACGCGCTCGCCATACAGCGAGAACGACTTGGAGTACGAATTGGCGACCACGAAGCTGTCGATGCCGGCTTCGGCGATGATGCGCACGGCCGCGCCATCCTGCTCGATGCCCTTGTCGAAGCCCTGGTAGGCCATGTCGATGAACGGGAACAGCTGCTGTTCCTTCAGTACTTCAGCCACCTGCTTCCACTGGTCCACGGTCAGGTCGGCACCGGTGGGGTTGTGGCAGCAGGCGTGCAGCAGCACCACGGTGCCCGGCTGCAGGTTCTGCAGGTCGGCCAGCATCGCCGGGAAGTCCACGCCGTGCGTCTGTGCATCAAAATAGCTGTACTCCAGCACGTCGAAGCCGGCCGCACCGAACACGGCGCGGTGGTTTTCCCAGCTGGGGTTGCTGATGGCGATGGTGGCGTGCGGCAGCAGCGTCCTCAACAGCTCGGCGCCCACGCGCAGCGCACCGCTGCCGCCCACGGTCTGGGTGGTGGCGACGCGGCCAGCGGCCAGCAGCGGTGATTCCTTGCCGAATACCAGTTCGCGGGTGGCCTGGGTGTAGGCCGGCAGTCCATCGATGGGCAGGTAGCCGCGCGGTTTGGCTTCGGTGGCGAGCTGCTGCTCGATCTGCTTGACGGCGCGAAGCAGCGGAATGCGGCCGCTTTCGTCGTAGTAGATGCCCACACCCAGGTTGACCTTGGTCGGACGGCTGTCGGCGTTGTACGCCTCGGTCAGGCCCAGGATCGGGTCACCGGGGACCAGTTCCACGTTTGCAAAGAAGGACACGGCGGTACTCATTCGGTAAGGGGGAGGAAGAAAGCACGCAGCTGCGCCACCGCCTACCGGGCGGGGACCACGCCATCGTAACAAAGCGTGCCGATGGCGCGGCATTCCTCGTCACGCCGTGGCCGGTACCATGGCGCGTTCATGCTTGCTGTTGAACCTGAATGATGAACCTGCCCCCGGCCCGTCGCCGCCTGTCCCTGGCCTGCGCCCTGCTGCTGCCCGGCCTCGCCTTCGCCCAGTCGCCCCCGGCCACGCGCAGCCTGCCTGCGGTGGAAGTCGAGGCCGCCCGGGTGACCGGCATCGACCCGTTCGCGCTGCCGTCCAGTTCGGACACGGTGTGGATCGATGACGACCGCAGTGGTCCGCAGGCCCAGCTGGCCGAGGCGCTGGGGGGCATCCCGGGCGTACTGGCACGTGATCGCCAGAACCTCGCGCAGGACACCCAGTTGTCGATCCGCGGCTTCGGTGCGCGCTCCACCTTCGGCGTGCGTGGCGTGCGCGTGCTGGTGGACGGGGTGCCGGCGACCATGCCCGATGGCCAGGGCCAGCTTTCGCACGCCAGCCTGCTTGGTGCCGAGCGCATCGAGGTGCTGCGCGGGCCGTTTTCGGCGCTGTACGGCAATTCCTCCGGTGGGGTGCTGCAGGTGCATACCGCGCAGGGTCGCGAAGGCGATCCATGGCGGCTGAGGTTGAATGCCGGTGCGGACAACACGCTGAGCGTGGGTGCCCACCTGCGCGGCGTGCAGGGCCCGGTGGACTACAACGTCGCCGCTAATCACTTCCGTACCGATGGCTGGCGCGACCACAGCGCGGCCCGCCGTGAATCGCTGAACGCGCGACTGGGTACGGCCGTGGGCGAGGACCGGCTGGAGCTGCTGGTGAACTACCTGGATGCGCCCAACGCGCAGGATCCGCTCGGCCTGACCCGTGCGCAGGTGACTGCCGATCCGCGCCAGGCGACCGCAGTGGCGCACCAGTACAACACCCGTAAATCGGTGCGCCAGTCGCAGGCAGGGCTGGTCTACAGCGGGCAGCGCGCCGCCCACCGCTTCCGCCTGATCGGCTATGCCGGCCAGCGTGAGGTGACCCAGTTCCTGGCCATCCCGCCGGGCCCGCAGGCCAATCCGCTGCACGCCGGTGGGGTGATCGGACTGGATGGCGATTTCGGCGGGCTGGATGCTCGCTGGGGCTGGAACGGTGAGCTGGCCGGACGCGCGCTGGATGTCACCGCCGGGGTCAACGCCGACCGCCAGCGCCAGCACCGCACCGGCCATGAAAACTTCGTCGGCGACGCACTGGGCGTACGCGGCCGGCTGCGCCGTGACCAGCGCGATACGGTGTCCAACGTGGACCAGTTCGTGCAGGCCTGGTGGCAGTGGAGCCCGCGCTGGTCGGTGTTGGCCGGGGCGCGCCACAGCAGTGTCCGCTTCCGTTCGGAAGACCATTACATCGTCGGCCGCAACCCGGACGACAGCGGCAGCCGCCGCTACCAGGCGACCACGCCGGTGGCCGGGGTCAGCTTCGAAGTGACTCCGCAGTGGCGGCTGCACGCTGCAGTCGGCCGTGGCTTTGAAACCCCCACCTTCAACGAACTCGGCTATCGCGCCGATGGCCAGGCCGGGCTGGCGCTGGGCCTGTCCGCCGCGCGCAGCCGCAATGTGGAAATGGGCAGCAAATGGCAGGCCCAGGACGGTCGCCGGCTGGAGGTGAGCCTGTTCCGCGCCGATACCGACGACGAGCTGGCCGTGGCCAGCAACACCAATGGCCGCAGTACCTACCGCAACATCGGCCGTACCCGCCGCCAGGGCGCGGAGCTGTCATGGCACCAGCCGCTGGCGCAGGACCTGGACCTGCAGCTGGCCTGGACCTGGCTGCAGGCCGAAGTGCGCAGCGCCTACCTGGCCTGCGCCGGCAGCGGCTGCGCGGGGCCGGACACGCCGGTTGCCGCCGGCAGCCGGTTGCCCGGCGTGCCGCGCCAGCAGGCCTTCGCGCGGCTGGAATGGCAGCCGCGTGACTGGCTGTGGGCGGCTGAAGTCACCGGCAGCAGCGACACGGTGGTCAATGACCTGGCCACCGAGCGTGCACCGGGCTATGCGGTGATGAACGTGGAAGCCGCCCGCCGCTGGACCCTGCGCGGCGGCGACCTGCGAGTATTCGCCCGTGTGGACAACCTGCTGGACCAGGGCTACATCGGCTCGGTGATCGTCAACGACGGCAACGGCCGCTACTACGAACCCGGCCCGGACCGCCGTGGCAGCCTCGGCGTGCAGTGGTCCTGGCGGTGAGCGCCACCGGTGGGTGACGACCGTTGGTCGTCACAATGCCCCCCACCCCTCAATCCGGCGCCTTTGCCGGCACGAACGGTGACGTCGGATCGCTCGCCGGGAACGTCTCCTCCAGCGCCTCGTCCTGGTTGTCACTGGCGTGCTGCTTGCGTTCGCGACGCTTCAGTGGGCTTTCCTGGCCACCACGATGGCGGTCACCGCAGTCCTTGCGGTCCTGTGCAGCCTGGTCGCTGACATGCCGCACCGGCAGGTGCGCGTCGTCCGTGGCGTCTGTGGTGAGCGCAGCCTCCGCATCGACGAACGGCGCGCCGGTGCCGCGCTCTTCGGCGTCCATGTTGTCGTGCTTGCCACGCTGTTCGCCGGGCACGTGTGGAGTGGCTTGGCGCAGTGGGTCGCGCGAGGTGTCTCTGTTCATGGCGGCTCTCCTCGATGAGGCCCCTACTACAGCCCCTCAGAGGTAAAGCCACTGCGAATCCCGCGTCATCAACACATCGATCACGACTGGATAACGGCGCCGTGGTTACATCTGGCCGCCCGCCCTGCAAGCAGGAGCTGCGCCATGAACCGCCCGGAACGTCCCGCGCCCTCGGTCTTCAATTCCCGGCGCGACCCGCTGGCCGCCAGCCCTGCCCAGCGCCGCGCCCGCCGCCAGCAGCGTGAAGATCCGCAGGCCGTCGCCCAGGATTACCTGCAGTACATGCTCAACGATTACGACGACCGGCGCCGGCAGGCCCACCGCAGTTGGCGTGACCTGTGCCCGGCATACGCCTTCGCGCTGACCACCCACGCGGCGAACTGGCCGCGCGGCGGCGGCGAGGAAACCGAGGGCGAACTGGCCGCGCAGTGGGAGCTGATGCGTGGCGAATCGCGGCTGCGCTGGCCCAAGGCCCGCGAGGTGGTCGAAGATGCCTGGCTGGCGCTGGACCACATGCCTGCCCCGGCCGTGCGCCCGCTGCTGCAGTGACCCCTTCTTGAGCTGGAGGACACGGTCGTTTCACGCGCGCGCGCCGAAG
This sequence comes from Stenotrophomonas sp. Bg11-02, assembly GCF_002836635.1. NCBI lineage: Bacteria > Pseudomonadati > Pseudomonadota > Gammaproteobacteria > Lysobacterales > Lysobacteraceae > Stenotrophomonas > Stenotrophomonas sp. Bg11-02. The sequence goes on along the minus strand of NZ_PJAY01000071.1, from coordinate 200,850 downwards.
CTGGATGCTCCTTGACCTTACGGTGCGTCCCATGGCCCGCCCGATCTGGACCGGCACTCTTTCCTTCGGCCTGCTCAACGTGCCGGTCTCGCTGATGTCCGGCGAGCGCCGGACCGACCTGCAGTTCCGCATGCTCGATTCGCGCGACAAGAAACCGATCCGGTTCGAGCGGGTCAACGCCGATACCGGCGAGGAAGTGCCGTGGAAGGATATCGTCAAGGCCTTCGAGTACGACAAGGGCAGCTACGTCGTGCTGGAAGAGGGCGACATCAAATCGGCCGCGCCGGAGAGCCATGAAACCGTCGAGGTGGAAAGCTTCGTCGACGCCGCGCAGATCGATCCGCGTTATTTCGAGAAACCGTACCTGCTGGTGCCGGGCAAGAAGGCTGAAAAAGGCTACGTGCTGCTCCGCGAGACACTGCGCAGTACCGGCAAGGTCGGCATCGCCAAGGTGGTGGTGCGCACCCGCGAGTACCTGTGCGCGGTGATGCCCAATGATGACGCGCTGGTGCTGATGATCCTGCGTTATCCACAGGAACTGGTGGACCCGGCCGACTTCAAGCTGCCCGACGGCAAGCTGTCCGATTACCGCATCAGCAGCAAGGAAACGGCGATGGCCGAACAGCTGATCGAGTCGATGGCCGGCGACTGGGACCCGACCCAGTACCACGATGAGTTCCGTGCGCGGTTGCAGGACGTGCTGACCAAGCGCATCAAGCAGGACGGTGGCACCACCACGGTGGAAGACGAGCCGACCCCGCGCGAGGACGCCAGCACCAACGTGGTGGACTTCATGTCCTTGCTGCAGAAGAGTCTGGAGGCCAACAAGCGCACCCCGGCCAAGAAGACCGCCGGCAAGACGGTGAAGAAGGCCGCGACCAGGAAGGCCAGCAAGGAACCGGCCAGGAAGACAGCAGTCAAGAAGGCACCGGCCAAGGCGACCAAGAAGGCTGCGAAGAAGGCTGCGCCACGCCGCAAGGCGGGCTGAGCCATGTCCCTGGATCAGTATCGCCGCAAACGCAGGCTCGGCGCGGCCAAGGGCAGCACGCCGGAGCCGGATGACCTGCAGGCCGGGCCCGGCAGCCCGGCGGACCGGCCGATCTTCGTGGTGCAACTGCACCATGCCAGCAGCCGGCATTATGACTTCCGTCTGCAGATGGGCGAGGTGCTGAAGAGCTGGGCGGTGCCCAAGGGTCCCTCGTTGCGCGCCGGGGAGAAGCGGCTGGCGGTGGAGGTGGAAGACCATCCGCTGTCCTATGCGGCGTTCGAGGGGGATATTCCGCAAGGCCACTACGGCGCCGGGCACGTGGACGTCTACGACCAAGGCAACTGGGCCATGGACGGTGATCCGCTGGAAGCGCTGGCCGCTGGAAAGCTCGACTTCGAACTGCACGGCGAGCGCTTGCGCGGTGGCTGGAAGCTGGTACGCACCAACCTGAAAGGGCGCCAGGTGCAGTGGCTGCTGATCAAGCGCAACGATGCCCATGCCACCGATGCGGAGGCCGATGACCTGCTGGAGGCGTCCCCTGCGACCTCGACCACCGCCACCGGATCACGCAAGGCCGCGCCGTCGAAGAACACGTCATCGAAAAGCACGTCATCGAAAAGCACGTCATCGAAAAGCACGTCATCGAAAAGCACGTCATCGAAAAGCACGCCGTCGAAAAGCACGTCTGCGGCGGCACCGCGGGCACGCAAGGCGGACGCGCGCTGGCACAAGCGCGCGCTGGCGCTGCAGGGCGCGCGCGACACCCCCTATCCGCACCAATACGCGCCGCAGCTTACCGATCATCGCCAGAACGCTCCCGACGGAGAACGCTGGCTGCATGAGATCAAATGGGACGGCTACCGCCTGCTGGCTGATCTGCACGACGGCAAGGTGACGCTGCGTTCGCGCAACAACCTGGACTGGAGCGATGATTTCCCGGAAGTGAGCCAGGCGATCGCCGCGCTGCCGGTCAACGATGCACGGCTGGACGGCGAACTGGTGGTGCTGGATGACCAGGGGCGCAGTGATTTCAGCGCGCTGCAGCGGGTGATCGACGGCACGGCGAAACAGCCCTTGCGCTACATCGTGTTCGATCTGCCGGGCGTGGCCGGGGTCGATATCAGCCGTGCACCGCTGCTGGAGCGCAAGACGCTGCTGAAGGCGCTGATCGGTGATGTACCGGGCACGCTTGCCTACAGCGACCATGTACTCGACCACGGCCCGGCGGTGTTCGCCGCCAGCGGCAAGGCCGGCTTCGAAGGGGTCATCAGCAAGCAGGTGGATGCGCCCTATGCCAACGGCCGCGCGCGCAGCTGGGTGAAGATCAAGCACGAACAGACCGATGAGTTCCTGGTGGTTGGCTACACCGCGCCCAAGGGCGCACGGCAAGGCTTCGGTTCGCTGCTGATGGCCACGCCGGACAAGGCCGGGCTGCGTTACGTGGGCCGCGTCGGTACCGGATTCGATGATGCGAAGCTGCGCGCGCTGAGCGCTTCGCTGGGCAAGCTGGGGACCTCCAGCGCTGCGGTCGAGCTGCCGGCCCACGTGCCGTTACGCGCCGCCAGCGTGCATTGGGTGAAGCCCACGCTGGTGGCCGAGGTGGCCTTCCGTGGCTGGGGCAAGGAGGGATTGCTGCGCCAGGCCAGTTTCAAACGGCTGCGCACCGACAAGACCGCGCCCGACCTGCAGCCCGACCGCACCCAGCCTGCTGCCGCGCCGGTGAAAGGCAAGGCATTGCCCCTGCACATCACCCACCCCGAGCGCGTGGTCTACCCGAAGCAGAAGATCCGCAAAGGCGAAGTAGCCGACTACTACCGCGCGATGGCGCCTTGGATACTGCCGGAGATCAGCGGTCGGCCGCTGTCGCTGCTGCGTTGTCCGCAGGGCGTGGGCAAGGCGTGCTTCTTCCAGAAACACCACGGCCAGGGCCTGGGCGATGCGGTGCGTGCGGTGCCGCTGGAACAGAAAAGCGGTACCGAGGATTACGTCTACATCGACGATGTGGACGGGCTGCTGCAACTGGTGCAGATGAACACCCTGGAGTTGCATCCCTGGGGGGCGACGGTGGCCGATCCGGAGCATCCGGACCGGCTGGTGTTCGACCTGGATCCCGGCGACGGCGTGAACTGGACGCAAATCAAGGCGGCGGCCCGGGACATCCGCGCTCGCCTGCAGGAAACCGGGCTGGAAAGCTTCGTACGGTTGTCCGGCGGCAAGGGCCTGCACGTGGTGGTGCCACTGCAGCCCAAGGCGGACTGGGAGCAGGCGAAGGCATTCTGCGAGTCCTTCGCGCAGGCGTTGGCACAGCACGCGCCGGACCGCTACGTGGCCACCATGAGCAAGGCCAAGCGCAACGGGGTGATCTTCATCGACTGGCTGCGCAATGCACGCGGGGCCACCAGCGTGTGTTCGTGGTCGTTGCGGGCGCGCGAGAGCGCCGGGGTGGCGGTGCCGCTTCGCTGGGAAGAACTCGGCCGCGTCGCGGCGGCCGATGCGTTTCCGCTGGACAAGGCGTTGGCGCGGGCAAAGCGCCTGAAGGGTGACCCCTGGGAAGGGATCACCACGCTTGAGCAGGTGTTGCCGACGCTGGGGCGGTGACGACCAACGGTCGTCACCCACCGATGGTCGTCACCCACAAACGGTCGTCACCCACCGATGGTCGTCACCGACCGATGGTCGTCACCGACCGATGGCCGATCAGAAATCGGCGCGGATGCCGAGGCTGACGCGGCGGCCGGAGAACTCGTACTGGGTCGGGAACGATTTATCGATCGTGTAGCCGGAGGTCTCTTCGTCGAACACGTTGATCGCATCCAGGCTCAGCTTCCAGGTATCGTTCAGACGGAAGCCGATCGACGCATCGGTCTGGCCGTAGGCATCGCGGTACACCGGGTACATGTTGAGGTGGATGTACTCCACGTACTTGTCCTTGTAGTTGTAGGACACGCGCGCGTCGAAGCGGTCATTCTCGTAGTACAGGGTGAAGTTGTACGCCTTCTCGGCCAGGCCTTCCGGCGGGGTCGGGATATCCAGGTCCGATGCGCCGGTCAGCGTGTTGTCCAGCTGGGTGTAGTTGGCATTGATGCCCCAGCCTTCCAGCGCCGGGTGCAGCATCGACAGCGGCAGCTGCGCGACCAGTTCCACACCGGTGACCTTGTAGGAGCCATCGGCGTTGACCGGCTGGTAGACCTCGAAGTCGTAGTAGCCATCCAGCGATCCATTGGCGTTGAGCTTTTCCACGTTCGGCACGATGCCGGTCAGTTCCTGGCGGACCACACCGTCGATCTTCTTGGAGAAGTAGGAGGCCGACAGCAGGCCGCCATTCTCCAGGTACTTTTCAAGGCCGATTTCCCACTGCCTGGCGGTGGTCGGCTTCAGCGCCGGGTTGCCGTCCATGAAGCGGAAGCTGGACCAGCTGACGGTGCGGCGGTAGGCGATGTCGGTCAGCGACGGACGCATCAGCGTTTCCGACGCGGCCGCGCGCAGCACCAGCCCATCGGCGATCTCGGCGGTCATGTTGAAGCTGGGCAGCAGGTCGCTGTAGTCACCGCTGCTGGAAATCGGCGTGGGGGTGTAACCGCTGCTGCCATCGGCATTCTGCACCGGGTGGAAGCCGGCCGAATCGACCTTGGTGTCGATCGAACGCACGCCCAGGTTGGCGTACACCGGCACCGTGCCGATATCGAAGTAGAAATCGGTCATGGCATACAGCGCCAAGGTCTTTTCATCGACCTGGTAGAACTGGCCGTTGTCCAGCGGGGTGGTGAAACCGGCATAGCGGAAGGTGTTGCGCGCGTAGCTGTTGGACACCTGCTGCCAGTCCAGCTTGCTGGGCTCGTAGCCGCCACCGGGCACGATGTCGCTGATCCAGCCGGGATTGCTGTCAGCCAGCGTGCGGGTGTTCACCCATGCCGCACTGCCGGCCGTGGGGCCCTGGATCTTGGTGTTGCCGAACTCGCGGTCCTTGGACTTGTCGGTGTAGCGCGCACCGAACTTGACGCTGGTCAGCGCCGGGAAGAACGCCAGTTCCATCGACCGGCGAAAATCCAGCTGCGCGGCGTACTTGTCGTCCTTCACGTGCTCCACTTCGGTCTCATAGGCTTCGAACAGGTACTTCTCCGGGGAGTTGTACATATCGAAGCCATTGGACGCCGCACTGGCCAGCGTCTCGCCGCCGTTGGCGGTCCAGCGCGTGCGCGACGGTGCGTAGGCGACGTGCTTGAGGTTGGCGTAGTCCGAATCACGGCGTGCGCCGGAGTAGCCGACCAGTGCATCGATGTCCCAGCCGCCCACGGTCCAGTCCAGCTTGGTGCTGAACTGGCGGTAGTCGGTGTTGGCGAAGCGTTCCTTGCTCAGGATTTCATGCTGGGTGGCGGTGTAGGACACATCGCGCAGGACCACCATGCCGTAGCGCGACAACGTGTCGGCGTCGTAGTCGTGGATGGTGTCCAGGGTGCTGCGGCTGGACGCCGAGTAGGCCGCCGCATCGTATTCGTCTTCGTGGGTGTCGTAGCCACCGAACATCGCATCCAAGCTCAGCGAGAACGCTTCGCTCGGCTTGAACTGCAGCGAGGCGGTCGCGCCCCACTGGTCCTGCTCGTTGAGGTAGATGCGATCGCCGACCTTGTCCTGGAAGATGATCCGGTTGGTCTCGTCCTTGTCCATGCGGTTGCCGACGACGATGCCCGCATCGCGCGCCAGCACCGCGGCCGCCTGCGAACCGCGGGTGCCGGACGCTTCAAGGAAGCGGCCCATCGGGCGGAAGTTGATGCCGGAATTGGAATCAGTGCGGTTGGTCCGCTTGGCCTTGGAGAAGGTCACCAGCCCGCCCCAGTCGCCCCACGTATCGCTGGCCAGGAAGGAGATCTTCGGATCGTTCTTGCCGTTGATCGAATTGTTGGCCACTTCGGCCGAGGCGCTGAATTTCGGCTCGGCATAGTCGAACGGCTTGGCGGTTTCGATGTAGACCGAACCGGCAATGCCGCCTTCTTCGTCGGCCGCAGTCGGCGACTTCTGCACGGTCACGGTCTGCACCACGTCCGAGGCGAAGATATCGAACTGCACGTCGCGTCCGCCGCTGCCCGAGGCGGTGGCGAGGTTGTTGATCGAGACGTGGGTGAACTCGGACGGCAGGCCGCGCACGCTGACCTTGCTGCCCAGCCCCTTGTTGCGTTCGATGGTCACCCCCGGCATGCGCTGCAGCGCTTCGGCCAGGTTCTGCTCCGGGAAGTCGGCCACGTCGGTGGCGACGATGGAATCGGAGAAGCCGATGTTGCTGCGCTTGAGGTCAACCGCGCGCTCCAGGCTCTTTGCGTAGCCGCCGGTCACCACCACCGTGTCCAGCTGCTGCATCGCGGCTGCGCCGGCTGCTGCGGCCGCTGTTTCATCTGCCAGCGCCTGCAATGGCAGGGTGGCGATGCCACTGACCAGCACGGCGCGCACGGCGCGGGACAAAAGCTTCGCATGGGGGACGCGCGTCGGCGTCTCCCGGAGGGTATTGCGCATCGGATGGTCCCCATTGCCCTGTGAGTTCGTGCCGCGCGCCCATGCGATGGTTCGCACAAGGCCCCTGCGCGGCCGTGCCGGTAACCGGCGGACATAGAGACTAGGGGGGAATTGTTAAGCCTTTGTTGCGGTGCGCAAACGGCGTGCGCCCAGCCACAGGCCAGCGGCGAGCTGCAGCGGCAGAGAGACGACCAGCAGCACCACGAACCAGCGCGGGAATTCGTTGCCCATGTCCCATGCTGCCCACAACGAGGCGACCGCCAGCAGCAACCAGAGGGCCACACCGTGCGAACGCGGCCAGCGCGGCGCGTGGTAGCTGGCGAAGGCCACCGCGGCGATGCCGCCGAGCACGGTGAACGCCAGGTCCCAGCCCAACTGCACCGCCCCGCCGGGGTGCACCCCGATCAACGGCGGCAGCCAGCCGGCCACGGTGGTGACCAGCACCAGCGCAAGCAGCGCACCGCCCAGCGCAAGCAGGGAGAACAGGAAGGTTTTGAACATGGCCATGCAGCCAGTGTAGAGCCGAGCAAGCTCGACACTACACCGTCATGCCATCGCCCTGGTGGGTGAGGACCGTTGGTCGTCACGCTGTTCCCGCTGCGCTCGCCGAGCATGGCTCGGCGATACCAAGGCAGGTCAGCTCGCCAGCACCGATGCCTGGCGGGCCAGTTCTTCGATCGCCGCCCAGTCGCGGCTTTGCAGCAGCGCGGCGGTGGTCAACCACGAACCACCCACGCACAGCACGTTGGGCAGGTGCAGGAACTGCGGCGCGGTCTGCACGCTGATGCCGCCGGTGGGGCAGAAGCGCACATCGGCGAACGGACCGGCCCAGGCGGCCAGCAACGGGGCGCCACCGGCCTGCACCGCCGGGAAGAACTTGAACGTATCCAGTCCCTGTTCCAGCCCGTGCATCAGCTCGGACGAAGTCGCCACGCCCGGCAGGAACGGCAGGTCGGTATCGCGCGCGGCCGCGTACAGCCGATCGGTCGCGCCCGGCGACACCGCGAAGCGGCCACCGGCTTCCTTCACCGCCTGCATCTGCGCGGCGGTCAACACCGTGCCGGCGCCGATCACCGCATCCGGCACGGCCTCGGCCATGGCCTTGATCGCTTCCATCGCGCGCGGCGTGCGCAGGGTGACTTCCACCACCGGCAGGCCACCGCGGAACAGGGCCAGGGCGACCTGCACCGCATCGTCCACGTCATCGGGGGTGAACACCGGGATCACCGGTGCAAGTTTCAGTACCGCGCGAACGCGCGGATCAGCGCCTGACATCAAAACGCTCCTCGCCCACCAGGGCCAGTACATCAGCTTCGCTGACGGGATTGAAATCGCCGGGGATCGAATGCTTCAGGCCACCGGCGGCCAAGCCGAAGCGCACGGTGGCGTCGGCATCGAAGCCGCGCATGATGCCATGCAGGATGCCGGCAGCGAACGCATCACCGCCGCCGATGCGGTCGATGATGCCCTGCAGTTGGCGCACCGGTGCCTGCGCACGCGTGCCATCGCGGCCGATCAGCAGCGCGCCCAGCGCGTGGTGGTCCACGCTCAGTGCCTGGCGCTGCGTGCAGGCCATCCACTGCAACTGCGGGAAGGCGGCGAAGGCGGCGGCGGCGGCAGCTTCCACGCGGGCGACCACGTCGTCCTGCGCGAACGGCTGGCCAAGCACCACTTCGATATCGCGGTAATCGGCGAACACGATGTCGGCCTGGGCGAACAGCTCGCGCAGGATGGCCTTGGCATCGCCGCCCCAGCGCTGCCACAGCTTGGGCCGGAAGTTGCCATCGAAGGACACCTTGACCCCCTGCGCACGTGCCGCGCGTGCGGCCGCCAGGGTGGCCTGGGCCACATCGGCGCCGAGGGCCGGGCTGACCCCGGACAGGTGCAGCCAGTCCGCGCCCTGCAGCAGCGTCGGCCAGTCGTAGTCGGCGGCGGTACTGAGCGCGAAGGCCGAATCGGCACGGTCATAGACCACCTCGCTGGCACGCTGCACTGCGCCGGTGGTGAGGAAGTACAGGCCCATGCGGCCATCCGCCTGCAGGCGCACCCCACGGGTGTCCACGCCATGCCGGCGCAGTTCACCCAGCGCATGCGCGCCCAGCGGATTGTCGGCTACCGTGCTGGCCACCGCCACGTCATGGCCGAAGTGCGCCAGGGAGACGCCTACGTTGGCCTCCGCCCCACCTACGTGTACGTCCAGGCGCGGCGACTGCAGCAGCAGCTCGTTGCCCGGTGCACCCATCCTCAACAACAGTTCCCCGAAACAGACCACTCGACTCATCAGATGTCCTCGTTGCCCGGACTGCAGCATCGCGTTGCTGCCCGCCGGAGGGAACCACGCACCCCGCGTGGCTCTTGGCTATCGGTGTCATTCTAGCCCCAGGGACCGCTGCGTCTACCTGCACGCATTGTCGAAGTCATTGTCCCGCAAGCCTCTGCGGGACAACTCCAATCTGTTGCGGTGCAAGATGCCCGATCCTGAAGGTGCTGTTAACGTCCGCCCTGACCAGCGGTGTCATCTTGCTGACACCGCGTTGTGAACCAGACCTTTGGGAGAGGGAAAGGCCATGATTTCTCGTAGCAACCGCAAAAAGACACCGGTTACCTTGCTGGCTCTGTCAATCGGTCTGGCGCTCACCGCCCCGGCCATCGCCCAGCAGGCCAGCTCGGATCCCGCCGTCGACCTGGACACTGTAACCGTCACCGGCTACCGCGCCAGCGTGGAAAAGGCCTTGGACATCAAGCGCGGCGAAGCCGGCGTGGTCGATGCCATCGTCGCCGAAGACATCGGTAAGTTCCCGGACCTCAACCTGGCCGAATCGCTGCAGCGCATCCCCGGCGTGGTGATCACCCGCGATGGCGGTGAAGGCCGCAGCATCTCGGTGCGCGGCCTGGGCCCGGACTTCACCCGCGTGCGCATCAACGGCATGGAAGCGCTGGCCACCGTCGGTGCCGGCGACCAGAGCGGCGGCACCAACCGTGGCCGCGGCTTCGATTTCAACGTGTTCGCCTCAGACCTGTTCTCGCAGCTGATCGTGCGCAAGACCGCTTCGGCCGATGTCGAAGAGGGCTCGCTCGGCGCCACCGTCGACCTGCGCACCGCGCGCCCGTTCGACTATGACGGCTTCACCTTCGCCGCCAGCGGCCAGGCCAGCTACAACGACATGGCGCAGAAAGCCGACCCGCGCATGGCGGCGCTGATCTCCAACACCTTCGCCGATGGCACCTTCGGTGCGCTGCTGTCGGTGGCCTACTCCGAGCGCCAGGCGCTTGAAGAGGGTTCCAACACCGGCCGCTGGGCCAATGGCCCCAGCAATGGCGGCTTCGCCGCCAGCTCGCCGTTCGCTGCCGCGCGGGGTGCCAACGTCTTCCACCCGCGTTTCCCGCGCTACGTGCAGATGGAGCACAAGCAGGAACGCCTGGGCGTCACCGGCTCGCTGCAGTGGAAGCCGACCGACCGCACCGAAGTGTCCCTGGATGCGCTGTACTCCAAGATCGACGCCGACCGCGACGAGCATTACATCGAAGCGATCTCCTTCAGCCGCTCCGGCGCCGGCAAGCCGCAGACCATCGTGCGCGATGGCGAAATCCGCAACAACGCGCTGGTCTATGGTGCGTTCGACAACGTCGACATCCGCAGCGAGAACCGCCACGACGAGTGGAGCACCGACTTCAAGCAGGTCAGCCTGAACCTGGACCATCGCTTCAGTGATGCGTTCTCGATCACCGGCAAGCTGGGTACCTCGCGCTCGGCGCACGAGAACCCGGTGCAGACCACCGTCATCATGGACAAGTTCGATGTCGATGGGTACAGCTACGATTACCGCGGCAACAAGAACCAGCCGATCCTCAACTACGGCGTGGATCCGACCAATCCGAACGGCTGGACCCTGGCCGAAATCCGCCTGCGTCCGCAGTCTGTGGACAACGACTTCGACACCGCGCAGCTGGATTTCAACTGGAACATCAGCCCGGGCTTCCGCCTGAAGGGTGGCGTGCTGGCCAAGGATTACAGCTTCAACACCGTGGAACTGCGCCGCGCCAGCGAATTGGCCGTGCCCACCTTCCCGGGTAGCGGGCTGATCGTGCCGCCGGAATACACCCAGCAGGAAGGCCTGAAGGGCATCTCCGGCAGCCCGTCCAACTGGGTGGTGCCGAACCTGGACGCGGTGGCTGACCTGTTCGACATCTACAGCAACACCGGCACCTTCGCCGTCGCACCGCGCCTGAACAACAGCCGCAGCGTGGAAGAGAAGGACCGCGGGGTGTGGCTGATGGGCGAGTTCTCCACCGACCTGGGTTCGATCCCGCTGTCGGGCAACTTCGGCGTGCGCTACGTGGAAACCAAGCAGGAATCCAACGGCTACGCCACCGTCGGCGGGGTGCCGGTGCTGACCACCAGCAACCGCAAGTACGATGACACCCTGCCCTCGTTCAACCTGGTTGCCGAAGTGGCGCCGGACTTCCTGATCCGCCTCGGCGCGGCCAAGGTGATGACCCGTCCGGGCCTGGGCAACCTGACCCCCGGCGTGACCGTGGCGGTGGCCGGCGGCGCACGCACGGTGGCCGGCGGCAACCCGAACCTGGATCCGATCCGCGCCACCAACGTCGACCTCGGTTTCGAGTGGTACTTCAACGAAGGCGCAATGCTCGGCCTGGGCCTGTTCTACAAGGACATCGAGTCCTTCGTGCAGACCACCCGCGACGTGCGTCCGTACTCCACCAGCGGCCTGCCGGCCAGCCTGCTGGACGGCACCGGTGCCACGGTCAACGACGAGTTCACCTTCAGCATCCCGCTCAACACCCCCGGCGGTGAACTGCACGGCGTGGAGGCGAACTACACCCAGCCGTTCACCTTCCTGCCGGGCAAGTGGTCCAACCTGGGCGTGCAGCTGAACTACACCTGGGTGGAATCGAAGATCCAGTACCTCAACGGTCAAGGCCAGGCGGTGATGAAGAACGACCTGACCGGCCTGTCGCCCACCTCGTGGAATGCCACGCTGTTCTACGAAGGAGAGGTCTGGTCCGGCCGCGTCTCGGCGACCAACCGCGACGACTACCTGACCCAGGCACCGGGCCAGGAAACCGGCTTCAACCTGGACGGCGTGCACGGCATGACCGGCACCACGATGATCGACGCGTCGCTGCGCTACAAGATGAGCGACCAGCTGGAGCTGACCCTGGAAGGGGTCAACCTGACCAACGAAGCGTCCGACGAGTGGGTTCGTTCGCCGCTCACCGGCCAGCTGCCGCTGCAGTACACGGAAACCGGCCGCCAGTTCCTGCTCGGCGTCCGCTACAAGTTCTGATGACCCACCCGGCGGCGTGCCAGCCACGCCGCCGTCCGGTGCAACGCCCAACGTACCCGCCACCGTGGCGCTCCTGCTGCGGCGCAAGATGCTGCGCCGTGGTCGGCTTTGCTACGTTCCGGTGACCTGCGGTGTCAGCCAGACGTCTGCGGTGAGGGCCGCAGCTGCACGGTCGTCCCTCTCGCCAGCGGCGCCACGGCGTCCGAGCAGGCCACGATGGAGCCCAGGCCGACCTGCCTCCAAAGCGCGGCAGCAGGTGCAGAATGCGGCGCAGCGCGGGACGGGTCGATGCCCTCCACGCTCAGGCATCGGCATGCTCGGCCACGCCCCCTCTATCGCCGCACCGCCCTCGCATTGCCCTGCCGTTGCCCGCTGTTGAAAGGAAGGTTCCATGCCACACCGCTCCGCTGCCGTCGCCCGCCTGCCCCGTCGCCACCTGCTGGCACTGGCCACTGCATTGTTCGCTGCGCCGGTGTTCGGCGCCGGCCCGCCAACGCTGCTGTTCCATGTCGACGCCAACCGCGGCCTGCAGGCGGACGTGGCGCACGGTGAAGCGATACCGAACTTCCGCGACAAGGTGGCGGTGGTCCAGGACGGTACACGCGGCAAGGCGATCCAATGGCAGGACGACGGCGTGCTGTCCTGGGATGCACCGGGCAACATCCTGGCCCAGCGCGGCACGCTGGCCTTCGACTGGCGGCCGCGCTACGCCGTGGGCGAAGCGCCGTTCGTGATCTTCCGCGTGGGCTATGCCGACCACAGCAGCTGGGACATGGCGTGGCTGCGCATCGATTGGAACGGGCACGGCTTCGATGCGTTCGTCACCGACGCCAACCTGGCGCGCACCCGCGTGTCGTTCAAGATGCCGCAGGCACCGCGTGCCGACCAGTGGCTGCACCTGGCGTTCGGCTGGGACGAAGACCATGGCGTGCGGCTGTTCGTGGACGGCAAGGAGGTCGCGCGGGCCGAGGCCACCGCCGATTACGATGCCGCGCTGGACCAGCTTGGGCTCGCCGGAAGGGTGATGGCGCCCTACCAGGTGCAGAGCCGTTACAACTTCCTGCGGGGCAGCGATTTCCAGCACATCCGCGTCTACGACCAGCTGCTGGACGGTCCTGCCGTGGCCGCGCTGGCACAGGGCAAGGCAGCGGCCAGCGCGGTTGCCGCCACGGCCGATGATCGCGCGTGGCGGCATCGTTTCGGCTGGGAAGGCGCGGCCCCGCCCGCACTGGCCGCCGAGGGCACGCGCATCCGCAAGGTGGAGTTCGCCGATACCAAGGACCTCAAGCAGTGGATGTGGAAGGCCACCGACGGCATCGCCGAGACCACCTGGCCGGGTGTCTACAACCGCTCGCGCCTGCCCGGCCGCAACGATTACTTCCAGCTGCCGGACTGGAATACCTATGTGGAGGGCGGCCAGCATCTGGACCTGACCCTGCCGGCGGGCGAAACGGTGAACCGCATCGAAGTGCGCGGCGCGGCGTCCGGTTCGCTCGCCCATGGCAGCGATGCAGCCAATGCCGGCACGGTGCTGATGCAGCGCCCGCGCGGCGTGGTGCGCAGCGTGGATGACATCCCGGCCCAGCAGGGCGGCGTGCTGCGCTTTTCCAACGTGGAACAGGAAACGCCGATCCAGGAGATCTGGGCGTACCACGTGGACGCCGGCGCCGAGCCCGAGGGCAGCGTCACGCAGACGTATCGGGTGGACAGCCAGGCGCTGCCGGACTACACCAACCTGGACAGCCTTCGCCATTACATCCAGGGGCGCTACCCGGCGGCCGAACGCAGCACGGTGATGGCCCTGCCCAAGGGCGCCGGTTCGCGCCGTCGCGGCGCCGACAGCCTGCCCGCGCAGCCGCGACCGATCGTGCACGTGCTGGTTCCTTCCGGCGTGGGCGATGCACCGGCCAACCAGCCGCTGATCCGCAGCTGGGCGCACAGTTGGGAAAACATGCACGACGGCCTGGACGGAGTGGCCATCGACCTGCCCGCGCTGGACCTGCCGGCCACGCACGACGGGCTGATTCCGCTCAACATCCGCATCAAGGATCCGATCTGGCCGGCACGCGACATGATCGATGTGTCGGTATCGGTGCAGCCGGGCAAGCAGCGCACGCTGTGGCTGGACCTGCGCGACCGCATCCTCACCGCCGACAGCCTGTGGCTGAGCATCGCTTCGGCCGCGCCGGGCTTCGATGCGGGCGCGCTCGACGGCACCGAAATCCGCATGGTGTTCAAGCCCCGCCAGGAGGCCATCGCCGAACATGTCGCCGACCGTTTCAACCAGGTACGCGACAACTGGGGCTTCCTGGTCGAAGAGCACACCACGTCCAAGCGCCAGCGCCTGTATGCGCGCGTGTACGCCGACCTCAGCGACCTGCTGCGGGTGGACCCGGACCATGAGCTGGGCCGCCTGTACTGGAATTACATCAGTTACAACAGCCAGGGCAAACCGCCATTCACCGCGCCGGCCGTGCCCAAGGGCGTGCCGGCGTGGGCCTTCAACCAGGTGCAGGACCTTGCCCATGTGCGCCGCTTCATCGACTGGTGGATCGACAACCGGCAGGTCGCCTATGGCGATTTCGGCGGCGGCATCTCCGATGATTCCGACCTCACCCAGCAGTGGCCCGGGCTGGCCCTGATGGGCGTGCAGCCGGACCGCCTGAATGCCTCGCTGACCGCGCTGTCCGACGCGGTGTACCGCAATGGCATGTTCAGCAACGGCCTGAGCACGATCGAGACCGACGAACTGCATGCCTACGAAGAAGGCATCAACACCAACAGCGCCATGTTGTACCTCAACTGGGGCGATCCGCTGACCGTGGAGCGCCTGATGGAAACGGTCAAGGCGTTCCAGGAGAAGATCATCCTGCCCAACCCGCAGGGCCACCTGCTGTTTTCCAGCAACTGGTTCGGCGGCAACAAGGTCTACCGCGAACCGAACTGGCAGTGGCAGAAGCCGTATTCGTTCCCGGTGCTGCATCCGGCGTTCCTGCTCGGCCAGTTCAATGCCGATCCGAACAGCCGCCGTCTGGTCACCGGCCTGGCCGATGGCTATCTGGCGCACGCCTACACCGATGACAAGGGCCGTTGGGCGCTGCCGAACGAGATCAACTGGGCCACTGGCGAAACCCGTGGCGGCGAGCTCAACAACGGCTCCGGCAGCGGCGACATCATGCATACGTTCTGGGCCGCATGGCGCTGGAGCGGTGACGAAAAATACCTGAAGGCGCTGGACTACCGGGTGGAACGTGGCGGTCCCGGCGCGCTGTCCAACCTGGGCGAAAACTACGTCGAGGTACTGGGCCGGCAGCAGGACTGGTACCCGAAACTGACCGCCGAGGCGAAGGGTGGCAAGACCGGCTTCGCCAGCCTGATGGCCTGGCAGGCCAGCGGCGATACCGGCTACATCGAGGCCCTGCATGCCGATGGCATCCAGGCCAAGGCACAACGCGAGTACATGAACACCGAAGGCCACTGGTGGTCGGATCGGGTGGAAGCGCCGAGCGAGTTCCTGCAACGCGCGCGGTTGGGCGGCATCGCGCTGAAGCGCAACCAGAGCTGGCCGGGGCATACCGTGAGTTGGCGCTTCGACCGCGATGAAGCGGCCGAACAGGTGGCACTGCTGGTGCATGCACCCTCGCGCGAGCGCTTCACCGTGACCAGCCATAACCTGGGCAAGCGGGTGATCCGCGCCGACATGACCGGCTGGAACGTGGCCAGCGGCACCTGGCGGGTGCGCAGTGGCGTGGACGCCGATGGTGACGGGCGCATCGATGGCACGCCGCGCGAGCGCGAGTTCGTGCTTGAAAGCAGCGCAAGCACGCCGCTGCAGTTCCAGCCGGGCCGCACCGAAGTGTTCGAATTCGAACGGGTGCGCGCCGGTACCCCGGTGGAGCAGCGTGCCGACCTGGGCGTAGGCCGCGGCGACGTGCGGGTGGATGGCCGCCAGGTGCACGTCACCGTGCACAGCCTGGGCCATGTGGCCACCGGCGTGGGCGTGGCGGTGCTGGAAGATGCACGCGGCCGTGAAATCGCCCGGATCGAGGTCCCGGCCATGGACGCGCCGCTGGACCTGCAGCCGAAGACCACCACGGTCAGCCTGCCGCTGCCGGCCGGTGAGCGCAGCGGACTGCGCGTGCGGGTAGGCCTTGCAGACGATGGCGAAGAGGTCACCCGCCTGAACAACACCGTCGCCCTGCCGTGAGGGGAGCGACGGCCGCTGGCCGTCATCCCTGCGCTGATCAGCCGTCGCTGTCCAGTTCCTGCACGCGTGGCTGGTACCAGCCATCGCCGAGCGGATCGAACACGGTGCTGCGTTCCATCGGCCCCTGGTAGACGTGCAGCGACACCGCGATGTCCTCGCTGCTGGCGTTTCGCAGGGTGTGGTATTCGTGCGGCGGAATCAGGCTGCCGGCGCTGCCTGTCTCACCGTACAGCACCGGCTGCGCGGCAAACCGCCAGCGTGGGCCTCGCTGTTCCAGCAGCGCATAGGGGGTAACCCGCAGGTCGCCACGCCAGACCCCTTCCACGCACCACATCGCATCGTGGTCATGCAGCGGTGTGCCCTGTCCCGGCCCCCAGCACATCGCGATCACGCTGTAGCCCAGCGTCGTGCTGCGGTGCAGTTCCCGACGAGCGTAGCGGCCCTGCAGCGGCTGGTGGACGCAGGAAGGCAGTTCGATCTCCGGATCATGGATCGCCTGCCGCAGCGTGTGCTGCAGCGCGCGGGTGATCGCTCCGGCATCGCCCTGCCCGACCGCCGCATCCAGCGCCGCGATCAGTCGGTCTTTCCCGCGGAAGGCCGGAGGGGTGAGGTGCAGATCCATGCCTGCAGTCTAGGCGAGTGACGTCCGCGGAACGTTTGCACGGTGTCAACAGCAGACGAGAGTGCCTGTTTCCGTGCGTATCCGTGCAGCAGAGCGGTGAGCAACCCCGGGGCCGAGGAGCTGAATACGTCAAGGCAACAGGAGGGGGCGCATCGCGGGAACGGCGCGTGCAAGCTCTTCGGCCATGATCGTGGCGAACACATCCGCGCCCTTGTCGCCCAGGTGGGTGTAGTCGAAGGCCCGCTTGGCCTGCCCCATCGGTTCCAGCAGCGCGTGCTGCGCCGCGCGGCCGGCCGCGCTGGAAGGGGCCGCATCGACGGTGGTGCCGGTCAGCGCAGCGGCGACCTGCTCCTGCGACGCAGGCGCCTGTGCCAGCTGCATCGCCAGTACCGGGCCCATCGCCTGCACCAGCTGCCGGCTGCGGGCGTGCAGGTCGACCAGCGGCACGTCCAGTTCGGCGGCCACCGTGCGCACGGCGTCCGCCCAGGGGCCCAGGTCGTCGATCAGCGTGCCATCGGCGAACTGGCGCCGGGTCAACGGCGTGACCAGCACCGGCACCGCGCCGGCCGCGCGTACCTCGGCAACGTACCGGCGCAGGTTGTCGGGGAACTCATGCCGCAGTCCGGTGGAACGCCCCGGCTTGCCGGGTTGATCGTTGTGGCCGAACTGGATAAGCACCCAGGTAGCGGCATAGCCGGCGGTGCGCATCTCCGCCTCCACCAGCGCCCAGGAGCCTTCGGCGCGGTAGTTGTAGGTGCTGCGTCCGCCGCGCGCCAGATTGGTGCAGGCCGCGAAGGACACCAGGTGGTCCGCACAGAAGCGCGCTCCCCAGCCCCCCTGCACGGCCGTGGTGGAGTCACCGACCAGGATGACCTTGCTGGCGCGGATCGGCGTTGGCGCCGGCCGGTCGGCGGGCACGTCGGCCAAGGCCGGCGGTGTGACGCAGCAGAAGAGAAGCAGCAAGCGCTGCATGATGGACACAGGTAGCGCCGGGCCATGCCCGGCGGGGTGCCTGGAGGGACTACGGATCATCAACAGCTCCTTCGAACAGGACTCAGAACGTGCCGCGCTGCAGGAACGGTGCCTGCCGATACAGCTCACGCTCTCCGCCACGCGGGTCGTCAGCCAGCGTGCTGCGCACATCGAACAGCAGCGTCTGCCGGCGCGGCAGGCCGTACGGTTCCCAGTGCGCCAGGCCGGCGTGGTTGGGGTCGCCATGGCGGGCGAACTGCAGCAGTGCGCTGCTCATCGTGGCCGCCAGTGCGCGTGCCTGCGCGCCATCGCCGCTGCGTGCACCGGGCTGGGCGGTGTTGTCGAACACCAGCGGGATATCGAGCGTGTGGAAAGCGCCGAGCCTGCCGCCGTCCAGCGGCGAGCCCCAGTCCAGCTGGTAGGCCCAGGTGGGCGCCGCGCCGGCGCGCTGCCGCGCGCGCGCTTCCAGTTCTTCCACCGCCCCGCGCCATGAGCGTCCGGCGGTGGTGGCGGCGAAGAACACCTGCGACGGCGTGTAATCCGGATACATCCGGCGGTACGCGTCGATCACCCGCTGTGGGCGCAGGTCGACGTACTGCTCGCGTTCCAGCTTCGCCGGCAGGGTGTCCCAGGTGAGTTCGTGGTTGGCCGGATCGTTGCCGAGGAACGCACGGGTTTCATCGCGCGTGTTGCCGATCACCATCGGGATGTGCGCGGACTGCGCCGGCGCTTCGGGGAAGAACGGATGCACCGGTAGCACCACATCATCCAGCACCGGCCCCACGTACAGCCCGCTGGTCTCGATCCGCGACGGATCGCGCGCCTTGCCGGCGGCCAGCAGCGCGGCCGGGGACAGACGCAGCAGCGCTTGGACGTCCTTCGCGCCGGCCGCTTCCATGGCGATGGCGGTGCGCTGCGCGGCGGCGCGCGGGCCGGCGGCGGTCACCTGCTGGCCGCTCATCGTCCAAGCCCGCTGGAACAATCCCTTCGCCGCGGGCATGGCCATCAGCGTGGCGATCTTCGCCCCGCCCCCGGACTGGCCGAACACGGTGATGTTGCCCGCATCGCCGCCGAAGACCGCAGCATGCTCGCGCACCCATTGCAGGGCCTGCACCAGGTCGAGCTGGCCGACGTTGCCGGACGCGGCCATGCGCGGGTCACCGAGCGCGCCCAGATACAGATAGCCGAACAGATTGAGGCGATGGTTGACCGTCACCACCACCACGTCGCCGCGCCGGCACAGCGCGCCGCCGTCATACAGCGGGTCACTGCCGGAACCGTTGTTGAAGCCGCCGCCGTGGATGTAGAACAGGATCGGCCGCTTGCCGCCGTCGCCGAGCGCCGGCGTCCAGACATTGAGGAACAGGCAGTCTTCGCTGCCCGGGCCTTCGCTGCCGCCCTGTGGCGCGGCGGCTCCGTAGTCCAGTGCATCGGCGATACCGCGCCACGGCGTTTCCCGGCGCGGTGGCTGGAAGCGGTAGGCGGCGGTGTCGGCGCCGTAGCGAAGCCCGCGGAACACACACGTGCCGTGTTCGCGCTGGCCGCGCACGCGCCCCCCGCGTACCCGCGCCAGTACCTGCTGGTCGGCGTGCAGGCCAGGTTGGGCCAGTGCGTTCGGCAGCAGGGAGGCGGCGGCGGCAGCGAACGACCAGCGTGCACTGTCGCGGAGGAAGCGGCGGCGTTGCAGGTCGGCGTGATCGTCGTTCATGGGTGACCCTCCGGGGTCTGGGTCTGGGTCTGGGTCTGGGCACGCAGCCAGCGCTGCGCGATGTCCGGCCACAGGGCCGTGGTCGAATCCGCGGCCGCGCGCATGCCGAAGCCGTGGCCACCGTGGGCGAACACATGAAGTTCGTGCTCCACGCCCGCCGCTGCCAGCGCACGCGCCATCAGCAGGCTGTTGTCGACGCTGACGACGCGGTCATCCGCCGCGTGCAGCAACAGGGTGGGCGGCATGTCCGCGCGCACCTGGTCCTGCATCGAGTAGCGGCGTACCAGGGCCGCGTCCGCCGGTTCGCCTATCAGGCGCAGGCGTGAGCCGCCGTGGGCCTGCGGCCCCATGTCGATCACCGGGTACACCAGCACGGCGCGGGAAGGCCGCGCGCTGAGCCGGTCGGCTGCATCGGCTGGCGGGTAAGCGGGGGTGTCGTAGCCGGTGGCCAGCCGCGCGGCGACATGCCCACCGGCTGAAAAGCCCATCACCGCGATGTCTTCGACGTCCAGGCCGCGGCGTGCTGCGGCGGCGCGAACCACGCGCATCGCGCGCTGCGCATCGGCAAGCGCCGCTTGGCGGTCGCGGCCGGCCTCGGGCAACCGGTAACGCAGCACGAACAGGGTATAGCCGGCGCGGTCAACCCACCGTGGGACCAGTGCGGTGCCTTCCTTGTCGATGACCACGCGCTGGTAGCCGCCGCCTGGAATCACCAGCAGCGCCTTGCCATTCGACTGCGCCGGGGCATGCACCACCAACCACGGCGCATCGATCTGATCGACGTAACGATCGGGCCGGGCCGGGTCCGCGCTGCGCTCCACCACGTGAAGTCCGCGCGCGGGGCCGCTTTCGCCGGGAACCCCTCCCGCTGGCCACAATGCGATGTGCTCACCGGCGGCCTCTTCGGCCCCGGCAACGGCCGGCGGCGGTGCGCGCTGCGCCGCAGCGGCAGCAGTCGCCGGTGCAGTGGCCAGGGACAACGAACAGAGCAGCGAAAAAAGCGTCGATCTCATGCGGCACAAGGCTCCTGGAACGATGACAGGTGACAGTTGGCCACCCCCGTCGTGCCTTCTGACGCACTGCACATTGCCAGATGACACCGGTTTACCATATACACGTCATCCGAACGCTGTCGATGCGCAGCGCAACAACGCCAAAGGGAGAGCCTCCTTGAGCAACGAACCCGGCAACATGGACCTGCCAACCGCACCGGCGGCCTCCGCCGACCCTGCCGCCATCGCCAGCGCCTTCACCGGTGCGCGCCGCGCGGGCGCATCGCTGGCCGATTTCCCCGGCCAGATCCCCGCCGACCTGGTCAGCGCCTATCACGTGCAGGACTTGGCAATCGGCCAGTGGGAGCATGAGGTGGTCGGTTGGAAGGTCGGCTACATCGCTGAAGAACGCCGCGACAGCTCCGGCGATGATCGTCTGCTGGGCCCGATCTTCAACAATCGGCTGCAGAATGCTACCGGTGGAACAACGCTCGATATCGCGGTCTTCGAGGGCGGCTTCGCAGCGGTCGAAGCCGAGTATGTGATCGAACTGCTGGAAGATGCCCCGGCCGACCAGCTGGAGTGGACGCCCGAGCAGGCCGAAGCACTGCCGGCCCGCCTGTACATCGGCGTGGAAGTTGCCAGCAGCCCGCTGGCCACGATCAACATCCTGGGGCCGTTGGTGGTGGTGTCCGACTTCGGCAACAACAACGGCCTGCTGCTGGGACCGGAGATCACCGACTGGACCAGGCGCGACGACAGCGAACTGCGCGCGGAAACGCTGATCGAAGGCGAGGTGGTCGGCACCGGCGGTGCAACCCGCCTGCCCGGCGGCCTGCGCACTGCGATCGCCTTCGCGCTGTCCCGCTCGGCCAAACGCGGCCGACCGCTCAAGCGCGGCGAGCTGATCGCCACCGGCAATGCGACCGGTATCCACGATATCCGCGTAGGCCAGACGGCAGTGGTGCGGTTTGCCGGTTTCGGAGACATTGCCTGCCGGGCCGTCGCTGCGGGATGACCGCAGCGGCCCGGTGAACACGCGCGGGAGGGCGCAGATGATCACACGTAGAAATTTCCTTGCCACCAGCCTCGGCGCGCTTGCCGCGCCGGCACTGGTCGGCTGCAGCAAGGCCGGCGACAGCGCAGCCGGCGGCCACCTGCTCACCGCCACCGATGTGCATGTGGCGGACTATCCCACCGTGACTGCGGTCAAGTGGATCGGCGATACGCTGCAACGTGAGACCGGTGGGCGCCTGCGCCTGCGGCAATACCACTCCGGGCAGCTGGGCCGCGAATCGGAAGCGATCGACATGGCCCGCTTCGGCGCCATCGACATCACCCGGGTGTACTCCGGCGCGCTCAACAACGCCTTTCCGCTGACCCAGGCCCTGTGCCTGCCATACGTGTTCGACTCGGTGGCGCACATGCGCGCCGCGCTGGACAGCGGCGTTGCCGAGGCGGTGCTGCGCGGCTTCGAAAGCCGCGACCTGGTCGGCCTGGCGATCTACGATTCCGGTGCGCGCTGCTTCTACAACACCAAGCATCCGATCGTCTCCCCGCAGGACCTGCGCGGCCTGAAACTGCGCGTCGCATCATCGGACATCTTCATCCAACTGATGCGCCTGTTCGGTGCCAACCCCACCCCGATGTCGTTGGGTGACACGTTCTCCGGGATGGAAACGCACATGATCGACGGTGCGGAAAACAACATGCGCAGCTTCCATTCCAGCCGGCATTTCGAGGCAGCGCGCTACTGGTCGCAGAGCGATCATTCGTATGCGCCGGACGTACTGTTGATGTCGCGTGCCAGCTTCGACCAGCTGCAGCCGGCCGATCGCCAGCTGCTGCTGGAAACCGCGCGTGCCTCGGTGAAGGTCATGCGCGAACAGTGGGATGCTTCCGAAGATGCCGCGCGCAAGGCGGTGCTCGACTTCGGCATCAAGACCAACGAAGTGGACATGCCGGCCTTTCGCAAGGCCGCCGATCCGCTGCTGCAGGAGTACCTGAAGCAGCCCGAGCTGGCCGCCATGGTCAGCCGCATCCGCGATCTCGCCTGAGGAACTCTGCCATGACCGACATGACGACGGGCACCGCCCCGATCGCCCCCGGCGCAGGACAGCGCCTGCTGGACCGCATCGCCGATTTCGCCATCTACATCGCCGTGGCTGCCCTGCTGGGGCTGGTGGTGGTGCAGGGTTGGCAGGTCTTCGCCCGCTACGTGCTCAACGATTCGCCCAGCTGGACCGAGCCGGTGACGCTGCTGCTGCTGAGCACGGCGATGAGCCTGGGCGCGGCCTGCGGCGTCTACACCAACCGCCACTTCGGTTTCTTCCTGCTGGCCGGTTACATGGGCCCGCGATTGCGCCGTGCGGTGGATACCTTCGTGCAGCTGGTGATCGGCGTGCTGGGTGGCTACCTGGCGGTGTGCGCGATGGTGCTGCTGCGCGACGGCCTGGGCATCAAGGCCGCCGGTGCCAACCTGCCGCAGAGCATCAATTACCTGCCGCTGTCGGTGGGCGGTGCGCTGATGGTGCTGTTCGCGCTCAACCGTGCCTGGCGGGTCCATTTCCCGCTCGCGGTGGTGGCCGACGAAGACGCTGAAGGAGATCGTTGAACATGGGCATTACCCTGCTTTTCCTGGTGTTCGCCGGCCTGCTGGTGATCGGCGTGCCGGTCGCCTACGCGCTGGCGGCCGCCGCGCTTGCCACCCTGCTCTACCTGGACATCCCCAGCATCGTACTGGTGCAGCAGATCTCCGCCGGTACCGGCTCGGCATCGTTGATCGCGATTCCGCTGTTCATCTTCGCCGGTGAGATCATGATGCGTGGCGGCATCTCCGAACGCCTGATCGCGCTGGCGTCTTCGCTGGTCGGGCGCATGCGCGGCGGCCTGGGCCAGGTGTCGATCCTGTCCTCGCTGTTCTTCGGCGGCGTGTCCGGTTCGGCCATCGCCGATGTGTCGGCCGTCGGCGGCACGATGATCCCGCAGATGGTCAAGCGCGGTTATGACCGTGACTTCGCGGTCAACGTCAGCATCACCGCCGCGCTGGTCGCGCTGCTGGTGCCGCCCTCGCACAACCTGATCCTGTTCTCGGCCGCTGCCGGCGGTGGATTGTCCATCGCCGACCTGTTCGCGGCGGGCATCGTGCCGGCACTGCTGATGACGCTGGCCTTGATGGTCACCGGCTATGTGGTGGCACGTCGCCGGGGTTATGGCGTGGAAGTGTTCCCGGGATGGCGCGCGGTGGCCCTGCGCATCTTCTCCGCCCTGCCCGGCCTGGGCCTGGTGGCGCTGATCTTCGTGGGTATCCGCGCGGGTATCTTCACTGCAGTGGAAAGTGCGGCCATCGCCGTGGTGTATGCGCTGCTGGTGACCACCCTGCTGTACCGTCAGCTGCCATGGCGCGAGTTCTTCGGCACGGTCATCCATGCCGCGCGCAGCACCGGAGTGATCCTGTTCGTGATCGCCACCGCTGCCGTGTTCGGCTGGCTGCTGGCGTTCCTGCAGGTGCCGGTCGCGGCGGTGGACTTCCTGCAGTCCTTCGCGCACAGCCAGTTCATGGTGCTGCTGATGATCGTGATCATGCTGCTGCTGCTGGGCACCTTCATGGACCTGGCGCCGATGATCCTGATCTGCACGCCGATCTTCCTGCCGGTGGCCAAGGCCTACGGCATCGATCCGATCCACTTCGGGCTGGTGCTGGTGCTGGCCGGCGGCCTCGGACTGGTGACCCCGCCGGTGGGCTCGGTGCTGTTCATCGGCACCGCCATCGGCAAGATCAGCGTGGGCGAGAGCATGCGCAGCATCTGGCCGTTCTGGTTCGTGGCGCTGGGCGTGCTGCTGGTGGTGGCGTTCTTCCCCGGCCTGTCGCTGTGGCTGCCGCATCTGCTGCGGGCCTGATGGGGGCGGGCGGCGTGGCGACGACCTGCGTCGCCATCCATCGAAGAAAGCTTGACGACCAACGGTCGTCACCCACCGCGGTCGCGTGCCGTCCCCACCGCGGTCGCGGGCCGTCACCCAACGCGGTCGCGGGTCGTCCTACATATGTTTCCTGGGAGGGAAAACGATGCAGTTCAAGCACACTCTGAAGATCCTGCTGGCCGGTGGCCTGCTGCTGGCCAGCTCGGCCGTGGCCGAACCGGCAACCGCCACGAACTGGAAACGTGGCATCGAGAATCAGCGCCAGGCCGACCTCGGCAACGGCACCTTCCTCAATCCGGTGTTCGCCGGTGACCGCCCGGATCCGTCGGTGCTGAAGGATGGCGAGGATTACTACCTCACCCTGTCCTCCTTCGATGCGTATCCCGGCCTGCCGCTGTGGCATTCGCGCGACCTGGTCAACTGGCAGCCGCTGGGCCATGCGATCACCCGGAACGTCGGCGCGATCTGGGCCCCGGACATCATCAAGCACGAAGGCCGCTACTACATCTATTTCCCCGCGCGCACCGGTGAAACACGGAGCAACTTCGTGGTCTGGGCCGATGACATCAAGGGCCCGTGGAGCGAACCGATCGACATCGGCCTGGAGAAGTACATCGATCCGGGCCACGCCGTCGGTGAGGACGGCAAGCGCTATCTGTTCCTGAGTGGCGGTGATTACGTGCAGCTGGCCGACGACGGCCTGAGCGTGGTCGGTACCCCCAAGCACGTCTACGACGGCTGGAAGTATCCGGAAAGCTGGGACGTGGAGGCATACGCGCAGGAAGGCCCGAAGATCAACTTCCGCGACGGCTGGTATTACATGACCACCGCGGTGGGCGGTACCGCCGGCCCGCCGACCGGGCACATGGTCATTGTTGCCCGTTCGCGTTCCATCCACGGTCCGTGGGTGAACGACCCGAACAATCCGATCATGCGCACGCAGTCAGCCGCCGAGCCGTGGTGGTCACGCGGCCACGCCACCGTGGTGGAAGGCACCGACGACCGCTGGTGGATGATCTATCACGGCTATGAGAACGGCTATTGGACGCTGGGTCGGCAGGCGTTGCTGGAGCCGATCGAGTGGACCGCCGACGGCTGGTATGTCGCCAAGGGCGGCGACCTAGGCCAGCCGCTGCGCAAGCCGTCGGGCGAGTCGGTGGGACAGCACGGCATGGCCCTGTCCGACCCCTTCACCGGCAGCAAGCTCGGCCCGCAATGGTCGTTCTTCAACCCCGCGCAGGATGAATACAAGCGGCTGGGCTTCAGCGGCAACGGCCTGGTGCTGCAGGGCAAGGGCGAAACCCCGCGTGACAGCTCGCCGCTCACCGCCATCGCCGGCGACAAGGCCTACCAGTTCGAGGTCGAGATGGATGTCGCCCCCGGCGCGGTCGGCGGTGCCCTGCTGTACTACAGTGACCGCCTGTACGTGGGCGTCGGCAGCAACGGCGAGAAGTTCATCATGCACCGCTATGGTGAGGAGCGCCCTACCCGGCTGGCGCCCAGCAGCACCGGCGGCAAGCTGTGGCTGCGGGTCACCAACAACCGGCATATCGTCACCATCCACTCCAGCACCGACGGCCGCACCTGGGAGAAGTACCCGGTTCAGATGGAAGTGTCCGGTTACCATCACAATGTGGCGGGCAAGTTCCTGGCCCTGAAGCCGGCGCTGTACGCGGCCGGCGACGGCGCGGTCACCTTCCGCAACTTCCGCTACCGCGCGCTCGACTGAGCGCGCGGCTAGAATCCCCCGACCCCTCGAGTCGAAGACATGTCAGTGCGCAACAGCAACGATGCCGCCAAGCCGGCAGTGATGAAAGGCAAGGCGGCAACGATCAACGACATCGCGCGGCTGTCGGGGGTCTCGAAGAAAACGGTTTCAAGAATCATCAACAACTCCCCGCTGGTGCGCAAGGACACGCGCGAGAAGGTGGAAACGCTGATGCGCGAGGTCGGCTACACGCCCGACCCGTTGGCGCGTGGGCTGGCCTTCCGGCGCTCGTTCCTGATCGGGATGGTGTACGACAACCCGACCGCGCAGTACATCGTGGACATGCAGTACGGCGCACTGGATGCGCTGCGCGGTTCCAGCTTCGAACTGGTGGTGCATCCCTGCGACAGCCGCAGCCCCGGCTATATCGAGGGTGTCTGCCGCTTCGTGCAGCAGCAGAAGCTGCACGGGGTGATCCTGGTGCCGCGTGCATCCGAAGACCAGGCGCTGGCCGATGCCCTGGAAGAGATCGGCTGCCGTTTCACCCGCATCGCCTCGCTGCCGCTGGATGAAACCTCGCAGATGGTGGTCACCCATGATCGCGATGGCGCCGCCGAGGCGGCCGATTACCTGCTCTCGCTCGGCCACCGCGATATCGCGCTGGTGACCGGCCCGAGTGCCTATCGCTCGGCCCACGAACGCACCTCCGGCTTCATCGAGGCGCTGGCCAAGCGCGGCATCGAGCTGCCCAAGGACCGCATCGTCGAAGCCGGCTACACCTTCGAATCCGGCGTGGCTGCTGCGGAAAAGCTGCTGCTGGGCAAGAAGCGCCCGACCGCCATCTTCACCGGCAACGACGAAATGGCCGCCGGCATCTACAAGGTCGCGCTGCGCGCCGGCATCAACATCCCGCGCGAACTGTCGATCATCGGCTACGACGACAGCCCGCTGGCCTCGCGCCTGTGGCCGTCGCTGACCTCGGTGCGGCGGCACACGCGCGATACCGGACGCACCGCTGCGGCGATGCTGATCCAGCCCGATGGCCAGCCGGCGATGCAGATCGCCAGCGTGCGCCCGCACCTGATCGTGCGCGATTCCTGCCAGCCGCCGCAGGACGAATAAACCGTAAACCCCCGCCCCGTATGGAAGAAAAGGCACCTTGCGGTGCAAAATGACACCGGTGTCCAAGGCCGTTAGAATGGCCGCCACACCGCGCCGGCGCCGAGTCATCGGCCCGTCCCCTGCTCTGGAGAAGCCATGTACTGCAAGACCCATTACGCCACCCATCCCGATGCCATCAAGGGCGCCAGCAATGACGACCTGCGCGACCTGTACCTGCTCGATGGCCTGTTCAACGCCGATGCGGTGACCCTGAAGTACACCCACTACGAGCGCTTCGTGCTCGGCGGTGCAGCGCCGGTCAACGGCCCGGTTTCGCTGCCCAAGCAGACCGAACCGGCTTCGGCCGCCGGCCATGCGTTCCTGGAGCGTCGCGAGCTGGGCGTGATCAACGTCGGCAGCGGCAGCGGCACCATCACCGTCGATGGCACCACCTTCAAGCTGGGCCCGAAGGACGGTCTGTACGTGGCCATGGGCAGCGAAGACGTAGTGTTCGCCTCCGACGATGCCGCCAACCCGGCGCAGTTCTACCTGGCCTCGACCCCGGCGCACGCGCGCTTCGAGACCAAGGCGCTGTCGATCAAGGACGCGGTGGCACTGGACCGTGGCGCGCTGGAAACCAGCAACGAGCGCACCATCTACCAGTACATCGTGCCGGCCACCTGCCAGTCCTCGCAGCTGCTGCTGGGCCTGACCGTGTTGAAGCCGGGCAGCGTCTGGAACACCATGCCGCCGCACCTGCACGACCGCCGCAGCGAAGTGTATTTCTACTTCGACCTGGGCCAGAACGATCGCGTGTACCACTTCATGGGCGAGCCGGAAGCGCAGCGCCACATCGTCATCCAGAACAACGAAGCAGTGGTGTCGCCGCCGTGGTCGATCCACATGGGCGCCGGCACCAGCAACTACGCCTTCATCTGGGCGATGGGTGGCGAGAACCTGGATTACACCGACATGCACGTGCTGGACATCTGCCAGCTCAAGTAAGCCTCAGTTCCGCCGCCGGCATCCGCGCCGGCGGCGGTCCGTCCATCGTGCGGCGAGCGCACGTATCCAAAAGGAATGCATCAATGGCTAATCCGTTCAGTCTGGAAGGCAAGGTCGCGCTGGTCACCGGTGGCAACACCGGCCTGGGGCAGGGTATCGCCGTGGCATTGGCTGCCGCAGGCGCCGACGTAGCCGTGGCCGGCATCGCCCCGCCGACCGATACCGTGGCGAAGATCACCGCGCTGGGCCGCCGCTGCCTGGCCATCGAAGCGAACCTGATCAGCATCGAGCCGGTCGAGCGCGTGGTGCGCGAAACCATCGAAGGCCTCGGTGGGCTGGACATCCTGGTCAACAACGCCGGGCTCATCCGTCGCGCCGACGCGGTCGACTTCACCGAGCAGGACTGGGACGACGTGATGAACGTCAACATCAAGTCCGCGTTCTTCATCTCGCAGGCGGCCGGCCGGCATTTCATCGCCCAGGGCCACGGCAAGATCATCAACATCGCCTCGATGCTGTCCTTCCAGGGCGGCGTGCGCGTGCCGTCCTATACCGCCAGCAAGAGCGGCATCGCCGGCATCACCCGCCTGCTGGCCAACGAATGGGCCGGCAAGGGCATCAACGTCAATGCGATCGCACCGGGCTACATGGCGACCGACAACACCGCGGCCCTGCGCGCCGATGCAGACCGCAACAAGTCGATCCTGGAACGCATCCCCGCCGCACGCTGGGGCAACCCGGAAGACCTGGCCGGTGCTGCCGTGTTCCTGGCCTCGTCGGCGTCGGACTACGTCAACGGCGCGGTGCTGCCGGTCGACGGTGGCTGGCTGGCGCGGTAACCGGGTAACACGGTGGGTGACGACCCGCCACGGTGGGTGAGACCGACCAAGTTGGGTGACGACCGACCAAGGTGGGTGACGACCGTTGGTCGTCACTCCGGCAATCCGCCGAGCATGGCTCGGCGCTACCAGAGGCCCTGCCGATGCTGCGCCTGACGCTGTTGTTGTTGCTGTCGTTCGCTGCCACCGCACACGCTGCGTCGCAGCGGGTGTTCATTGCCGGCGATTCCACCGCGGCCGAGTATGGGCCGGAGCGGACGCCGCAGGCGGGCTGGGGGCAGATGCTGCAGAGCTACCTGGATCCGGCGCGCATCGAGGTGCGCAACCATGCCAAGGGCGGCCGCAGCACGCGCAGTTTCATCGCCGAAGGACGGCTGGACGCCATTGCCGGCGAGCTGCGCCAGGGCGATGTGCTGCTGATCCAGTTCGGCCACAACGATGCGAAGTTCGAAGACCCCTCGCGCTATACCGATCCGGCCGGCGACTATGCCGCGTTCCTGATGCGCTACGTGCAGTTGGCACGCGACAAGGGTGCCACGCCGGTACTGATCACCCCGGTGGCACGCCTGCTGTATGACTTCGGTTCGCTGCTGGATACGCATGGGGTGTACACCCTGGCGATGAAACAGCTGGCCGCGCGCGAGGACATCGCGCTGATCGACCTCAACGACCGTTCCACGCGCTGGATCCGTGCGCTGGGCGAGCAGGGCGCCAGGCCGTATTTCCTGTTCGTGCCCGAACAGCAGAAGGCTGATGGCACCCATTTCAGCACTGCAGGTGCGAACGCGGTGGCCTGCCTGGTGATGCGTGACTGGGTGGAACTGCAGCCGGCAGTGAAGCCTGCACTGGTGCGTGACATCGACTGTGACGTGAGCGGCGGCGCGGGGCAGGGCAGCGACCCGCAGCGCCCGTCGCAGGTCGTGCACGAAGACGACCTTGCGCGGCCCCAGGCCGGTCCGCATGGCGGCGCGGGTCCGACCACGGCGTATCCGTTCTTCGCCGACGCCGAGGGGCTGCCGTTCGTGCTGCGCAAGCGCGTGCTGCACAAAGGCGCCGGCATCGGCCTGCATCCGCAGCACAAGGACGAGATCTATTACATCGTCAGCGGCGAAGGCTCGTACGTGCTGGATGGAAAGCAGTTTGATGTGCGCGCCGGGCATGCGCTGCTGACCCGCACCGGCAGTCGCCACGCCCTGCAGCAGCGTGGCGAAGAAGACCTTGTGGTGCTGCTGGCCTACCCGCGCTGACGCCACCGACCGATGACCGGTAGCGCCGACCCATGGTCGGCGGGCGCAGCGGAGGCTCGAGCTTCAGGCTGTCCGCGCGACGTGGGTCACCAGATAGCGCTTGACGCGATGCGAGCCCGGTGACATCAACGCGCGGGCATGCAGGGCGATTGCCCCTTCCTGGCCCAGATTGTTCTGATGCAGCGACCAGGTGATCAGCGAGCGCTGCGCCATGTCCAGTTCGTCGACAATCTGGAACGACACCACGCGACGCTCATCGTGGCTGTAAAGCTTGCCCCACTCACTGATGGTGTTGTAGCGGGTTACGTGCCCGAGCACCGGCGCATCCAGGTCCTCGACGGTGGGCTGCAGCTGGCGGATGGTCTGGTTGTCAAAGCGTGCCAGCACCTGGCCGCGGGGACGCATCACCGTCAGCGTCATCTCCGGCGCCTGCGCGATCGGGCGATGCGCTTCCAGCAGGGCGGTTTCCAGTGCGGCAGGCAGCGCACCCATGGTCGGCTCGATGCGCTTCTGCAGCGCCGCAGTGTGTGCTTCGTCGGCGTCGTTGCCGATCGCCTCGTTGAAGGCGTACTTGATGAAATCGTAGGCGACGCCGGTGGCGACCAGCTCACTGAAGCTCATCACCAGCTCGTACACGAAGCTGCCACGCCTGGGCGGCGCAAGAAACACCTCGACCCCGCTGGCGGTATCGCCCTGCGTCCTTACTTCGTCGTTGAGCAACGCATGCAGCGTGATGTTCAGCGAGCGCGCGATGCCGGTCAGTGCCCGCGCGGCATCGTAGGCATCAAGCACATGGCCATCAGCCGATCCGTGCTCGAATTGAAATTTGATTCTCAGCGTTGTCATCCGGCTCCATGGAAACAGCGCCATAAACGACGCAAATGAGTGCCGGACGATTAGATAGATGACATCAGGGCGTTGCTTTCAGAAATCGCGCATATCGGCGGTGCTGTGGCGACCAACGGTCGCCACCCACCAAGCCCCTAAGCCACGCCTCAGACGTCGCCGCCGCTCGCCCAGCCATCCCCGGTGCCGCGCTGGAACACGCGGTCGTCCGCCTGCACCTCGCCGGCCGGAAACTGCGGCTGGTCTGCCAGGCTGGCGTAGATCGGGGTGAAGTCCGGTGCGGTGGCCTGCATCAGCTGCTCGAAACTGTCGATGACGAAGTAGGTCTTCTGGAAGGTATCAATGCGGTAACGCGTGCGCATGATGCGTTCCAGGTCGAAGCCGATCCGGTTGGGTGCAGGCGACTCCAGCGAGTACAGCGACTCGCCCTTGGACGACACGATGCCGGCGCCGTAGATGCGCAGCCCGTCGGCGGTGTTGATCAGGCCGAACTCAACCGTGTACCAGTACAGCCGGGTCAGGTTCTGCAATGCGTCCGGGCCCAGCGCATGGGCCTTCACGCCGCCGCGCCCGTAGGCTTCCATGTAGTCGGCGAACACCGGGTTCATCAGCAGCGGCACGTGCCCGAACAGGTCATGGAACATGTCCGGTTCGGCGATGTAGTCGATCTGGTCGGGCCGCCGGATCCACCACGTGACCGGGAAACGCCGGTTGGCCAGATGGTCGAAGAAATCCAGCTCCGGCAGCAGCCCTTCCACGCCGACCAGGGTCCAGCCGGTGGCCGCCGCCAGGGCCTCGTTGAGCTGGTCGAAGCGCGGGATCATGTCCGCGCTCATGCCCATGGCGTCCTGCGCATCCAGGAACTCCTGGCAGGCGCGACCGTTGAGCAGGTCGCGCTGGCGCTTGAACAGCGTGCTCCAGGTTGCGTGGTCGTCGGCGCTGTAGCTGTCCCACGGCTGTTCCACCACGGCGGTGGTATAGACCGGCACATAGCCCTTGTCGGTCTGCTGGTGCTCGACGCGGCGGGGAGTGGTCTGGTCCATGGGATGGCTCCTTGCGGGTGTCTGTCGATGCTAGGGCAGGGATCGCGCAACAGGGTTGCAAAGTTGCGCGTTGATCGCGTCCTGGCGCAATATCGTTGCGTCCATCCCGTGTTGCGAGGCAGCAATGGCAGGTGAAGTCCAGTTCGACCGCACGGATCTACGCCTTCTGGCCGAGATCCAGCGGGATGGCCGCGCCACCAACGCCGAACTGGCGACGCGGGTCAACCTGTCTCCCTCGGCCTGCCTGCGCCGCCTGCAGCGGCTGGAAGGCGAGGGCGTCATCGCCGGTTATGGCGCACGGCTGGAGCCCAAGCACATCGGCCTGGGGCTGCAGGCCTTCGTGCGCGTGCAGCTGGAAAAGCATGACCAGGCCGCCATCGCACGTTTCGCCGACAGCGTGGTGGAATGGGATGAAGTGGTGGCCTGCCATGCGCTCACCGGCGACATGGACTACCTGCTGCAGATCTACGTGCGCGACCTGGAGCACTTCTCCAGCTTCCTGCTGGACAAGCTGCTCAATGCCTCCGGGGTGGCTGACGTCAATTCCAGCTTCGTGCTGCGCACGGTGAAACCCTTCCGCGCACTGCCCTTGTCGCAGCTGGGTGGGTGAACCGGTTTGACGGCAGCCATGCGGTAGCCGAGCATCGTCGCCAGCGGTAGCGTCGAACAGGGGCGTTGGCTGCAGCACCTCTTTCGATCATCGACATGCCCGACACCGCGCCCTTCACCGAAACCACCCACTTCCTGCCACTGCGGCGACGGATGCTGGCGCAGCACCTGGGCCGCGGCACGCCGCCGGCGACGCCGCTGGAACAGGCCGGCCTGCTCGCAGCGCAGTTGTGCCGCCTGCACGCCCATCCACGAGCGCACTTGGAACGCCTGCTGCACGATGCGTGCGCGCTGTTCGCCGCTGACGACGGCAGCGCGGTCGCCGCCCAGCTGTCCGGGAAAGGCGGTGAAGGGCAGCCGGCGCTGGATGCGTGGCTGGCCGAGCTGGCCATGCACGGCGTGCTGCTGGCACCGGACGAAGCCGTTGAGCGCTTCGTCGCCGCCTCGCCTAATGTGTATCCCGGCGCGGACTTCCAGGCCGCCTGCCAGGTCACCCTGGCCGAGCACACGATCCGTTACCCGGCCACCGCCGCGCCCGAGGACGAGGGCGAAGCGGTCGATCCCGAATCGGATCCGGACGAGGAGGCGCCGCATGCCACCGGGGCCGGGGCCATCGAGCGCAACGGGCTGTTCACCAGCGAACAGGCGCGCGTGCTGCGCGCCATCGCCGCCAACCCGGATGAACTGATCGACCTGGACGCCTACGCCGGCACCGGGAAAAGCCATCTGGTGCTGGCGTTGATGGACGCCCGGCCGGGCCGCTATACCTACATCGCGCCCTCGCGCGGCCAGGTCGAAGCCTTCCGCCCGCGGCTGCCGGCCGATTCCGGCACGCGGCTGCTGACCCAGATCGAACTGGCCAACCTGATGGTGCAGCAGGCCGCACGCAGTGGCCGCGGCAACGGCTTCGTGCCGACCTACCGGCTGAGCACGATCCCGGCCTGGGAGATCACCCGCCGGATCGGCCTGCAGGGCATCGGCCAGCGCGTACCCGAGCAGGTGCTGATGACGGCCCTGGAAGGCATCAACCGCTGGTGCGCATCGGCATCGCCGACGCTGCAGGCCGCGCATTTCGACCGTTCGCTGCCATGGGCGATGCTCGACGCGGCGCCCTACGTGGCCGCTGCCGAGCACGTCTGGCGCTGCATGTTCGATGCCGGCGTGCAGAAGGGCGGCTGCCTCAGCCTCAATACCGGCCACCTCGGCAAATGGCTGGAGCTGCAGGGCGTGGCGCCGCCGGTCGGGTTGGGCATGCTGCTGGTGGATGAGGCACATGAACTGAGTCCGGCCTGGAAGCAGGTGTTGGCCCGGCATGCGCCCGGCGTGGTCAGCCTGGGCGATCCGCACCAGCGGCTGGTAGGGCGCGCATCGCGCTGGTCGAGCTCCAAGGTGCTGGAAATGAGCCAATCGGTGCGCCAGGGAAGCCAGGTGGATGGCTTGGTCAACCAGTCACTGGCGCTGGATGACATCGGTGCCTCCAGCGAACGTTTCATGGGCGCCAGCGACCGCGCCACCGGTGTGCGCCGCTATGCCACGTGGTCGCAGGTGCCGCAGTCCGGGGCACGCCTGTACGGCAGCCTGTGGCGGCTGCTGCAGGAAACCCACCAGCTGCTCGCGCAGGGCGCGCGCGTGCACGTGCATCCGGCTTCGCTGCGCCTGCTGCAGAAAGAAGCGCAGGCGCCGATCGATGCCTGGCGGAGCGTGCGGCGGGGCGAGTCGAGCCGGCGCTGGGAGGCCTTCGTGGAAGCCTGCGGGCAGCGCGGCCAGGGCGATATCCCGGCGCTGTTTTCCGGTGGATTCGATTCAACCGCGCTGGAGCAGCTGCTGGCGGCGCTGGTGCCCGTGCAGGAGGCAGGCATCACGCTGTGCCTGGCCCAGCATGCCAAGAACCTGCAGTTCGACCGGGTGGCGATGTCGGCGTGCTGCTTCATCACCGGCTACGAGACGCGCCAGGCGCACAGCCCGGTGCGCGCGGCCTACCTGGCACTGACCCGTGGCAGCCAACAGCTGTGGCTGCCGGGCGATGCGATGGAACAGCTGCAGCTGAGCGCGCAGCGCCATGCGGAAAGCCTGGAAACCCGGCGCATGGAAAAGCGCCGCGCCGCCGGGCATGTGAAGCGCTGAAGCGGTAGCGCCGAGCCATGCTCGGCGAGCGCAGCGGCAAGAGCGCAACAGCAGGACGGCCAGCGGCCGTCACTGCCGAGGGTCGCGGGTGCCCGGTAGCGCCGAGCCATGCTCGGCGAGCGCAGCGGCAAGAGAGCAACGGCGTGACGACCAACGGTCGTCACTGCCGAGGGTGGCGGGTGCCCGGTAGCGCCGAGCCATGCTCGGCGAGCGCAGCGGCAAGAGAGCAACGGCGTGACGACCAACGGTCGTCACCCACCGGCAACGGTCGTCACCCATCAGGGCAGGGGCAACAGCAGGACGGCCAGCGGTCGTCACTACCGAGGGTCAGCAGTCGGCCTTGCGTCCCATCAGCCGGCCCACGCGCGAGGGCTCATCGCACTTCGGCTTGGGCGGCGGCGGCAGCAGGGCGGCGGCGCGCGCGCGCTGGATCTGCTCGATCTTCGCGCGGATCTGCGGCATGGCGGCCATCGCGGCCTTCTCGCCTTCCAGGATGGCCTTGCCGCGCTGGCTGAAATCAGACGCGCCGATATCCAGCACGCGCGGTCGGATGATGATGTCTGCGCGCGCCAGTTCCTGTTCGCCCAGGCGCTGGCCCATGATCGCGATGGACTGGTTGACGATGCCCAGCATGCCGGTCGGCGTGCGGCCGCTGGCCTTGCTGGAGATATCCACGGCGACGACGAACTCGGCGCCAAGCTGGCGCGCCGCGTCCACCGGCACCGGGCTGACCACGCCGCCATCCACGAAGTTGTTCTGGCCGATCTTCACCGGTTCGAACACGCCCGGAATGCTGCTGGACGCACGTACCGCCTGGCCGACGTTGCCGCGCACGAACACCGCGCGCTCACCGGTTTCCAGGTTGGTGGCGACGGCGGCGAAGGGCTTCTTCAGCCGTTCCGCCGGCTTGTTGCCGACCTGTTGGTTGACGTAGTCCTGCAGCTTCTGGCCCTGCACCAGTCCACCGGAGAACAGGCGCACGTCGCGGATGCTGGCTTCGTCCAGTGCCACCGCCTTGGTCTGCATCTCGAAGGCATCCATGCCGCTGGCGTACAGCGCACCGACCACGCTGCCGGCACTGGTGCCGGACACCACCACCGGTTCGAAGCCGTTGGCTTCCAGCATCTTGATCACGCCGATATGGGCAAAGCCCTTGGCCGCGCCGCCGCCGAGGGCGATGCCGATCTTCACCGGCTTGGCGGGCTGCACCACGGTGGGCGCCGGTGGCGGAGTGGGGCGGGCATTCTCGCCACCACAACCGGCCAGCAGGCCGAGCAGGGCAACGGACAGCATCACACGGGTGCGGGACAGGCTCATCGGCAAGGAAACGCAGCAGGAAAGGGCGCCAGCATAGCCGGTAGTGACGGCCGCTGGCCGTCAATCGTGGTGGGTGACGACCGCAGGTGCCTGGTAGCGCCGAGCCACGCTCGGCGAGCGCAGCGGCAAGAGAGCAACAGCGTGACGACCAATGGTCGTCACCCACCGGAGCAGGGGCCACAGCAGGACGGCCAGCGGCCGTCACTACCGAAGGTCGCAGGTGCCCGGTAGCGCCGAGCCACGCTCGGCGAGCGCAGCGGCAAGAGAGCAACAGCGTGACGACCAACGGTCGTCACCCACCGGAGCAGGGGCCACAGCAGGACGGCCAGCGGCCATCACTACCCAGGGTCGCAGGTGCCCGGTAGCGCCGAGCCACGCTCGGCGAGCGCAGCGGCAAGAGAGCAACAGCGTGACGACCAATGGTCGTCACCCACCGGGCGGAGGGGCGGCAGCGGGCCGCGTTCCCCTCAGAAGCGGTTGTCGCCGTCCAGCATCCGGCCCAGGCCGCCCAGTACCGAGCCCTCGCCACGGTTCTGGCCACCGCCCTGCGGCGCGGCCATCCACATCCGGCCAGCCAGCCGCGAGAACGGCAGCGACTGCAGCCAGACCTTGCCGGGGCCGGTCAGGGTGGCCAGGAACACGCCTTCGCCACCGAATACCATGCTCTTGATGCCGGCAACCCGGCGCACGTCCATGTCCACGCTGGCGTGGTAGGCCACCACGCAGCCGGTATCCACGTCCAGCCGCTCACCGGCCGCCAGCTCGCGTTCGACCACGCAGCCGCCGGCATGGATGAAAACCCAACCGTCGCCTTCCAGTTTCTGCATGATGAAGCCCTCGCCACCGAACAGGCCGGTCATGATCTTGCGCTGGAACTGCACGCCGATCTGCACCCCGCGCGCGCCGGCCAGGAAGCTGTCCTTCTGGCAGATCAGGCGCCCGCCGTGCTCGTCCAGCTTCATCGGCAGCACCGTGCCGGGGTAGGGCGCGGCGAAGGCGACCTTGGCCTTGCCGTGGCCGGTGTGCGTGTACAGCGTGGCGAACAGGCTTTCGCCGGTCAGCACGCGCTTGCCGGCCGACATCAGCTTGTCCATGAAACCGCCGCCCTGGCCGCTGTGCGAGCCGTCGCCGAACACGGTATCCATCTGCACCGCCGAATCCTTGAACATCAGTGCGCCGGCTTCGGCGATCGCACTCTCGCCCGGGTCCAGTTCGATCTCCACGAACTGCATTTCATGGCCGACGATGCGGAAATCGATGTCGTCCGCGCGCTGGCCACGCGCGCCGTGGCCCGGTACCGGCGGCGGCGCGCTGGACATCCCGGAGGCCTCGCTGCGCAGCTCCGGGACTTCGTCGATCGCCATCCAGCCGCTCATGCCCTGGCACCAGGCCAGCGCGCGCGGATTGGCCTGGGCGAAGCGGCGTGCGGCCTGCTCATCGAAGGGGCCGACGCGGTCGGCCTGGCCGGGGACATGGAAGTACCACTGGTTCATCGCTGCGATTCCAAGGGGTGCGGAAACGACGAGTCTAGCGGCCTGGCCAGCGCCCCGGCGACGGCCATGAACGCGCGGCATTTGCGGCCAGCGTGTTGTATTGCAACAATTATCTGGTAGCGCCGTTCCACCACCCCTCCCAACACAGCCTACCGCCATGTCCCCGAACCGTTCCGTCCACGACCGCCGACCGGTCGTGCGTCCGCTCGTTCTCGCTCTCTCCGCCCTGCTGCCGCTGTCCGCAGTTGCCCAGCAAGCTCCGGCCAGCAAGGATCCGGTCGCGCTCGATGCGCTCACCGTGACCGCCCAGCGCCGCGTCGAGAACGCCAAGGACGTGCCGGTGGCGATCACCGCGATCCAGGGGGAGAAGCTTGATGTCCTCGGTTCGGCCGGTGACGACATCCGCTTCCTGGCCGGCCGCGTGCCCAGCCTGAACATCGAATCATCCTACGGCCGTGCCTTCCCGCGCTTCTACATCCGCGGCCTGGGCAACACCGACTTCGACCTCAACGCGTCCCAGCCGGTGTCGCTGGTATACGACGATGTGGTGCAGGAAAGCCCGCTGCTGAAGGGCTTCCCGCTGTTCGACCTGGCCGGCGTGGAAGTGCTGCGCGGGCCGCAGGGCACGCTGTTCGGCCGCAACACCCCGGCCGGCGTGGTCAAGTTCGATTCGGCGCGTCCGTCGCAGGACGCTGACGGTTACGTCAGGGTCGCCTACGGCAGCTATGACACCTGGAACGTGCAGGGCGCTTACGGCGGCCCGCTGACCAGCCGCTGGTCGGCCCGCGTATCGGCCCTTTACCAGCGCCGCGACGACTGGGTCACCAACACCCGCAGCGACGCACCGGCGCAGGGCTTCGAAGGCTATGACGAAGGCGCCGCACGCGTGCAGTTCCTGTACGAAGGCGACGGTTTCGAAGGCCTGTTCAACCTGCACAAGCGCAAGCTCAACGGCACCGCGCGCCTGTTCCGCGCCAACATCATCCAGCCGGGCAGCAACAAGCTGGTGGAAAACTTCGATCGTGATGAAGTGGCCACCGACGGGCAGAACTTCTCCGACCTGGAAACCTGGGGCGGCAGCGCGCGCCTGAAGTGGGACCTGGGCCGGGTCACCCTGCACTCGATCACCGGCTATGAAACCGCCGAATCGCTCAACCACGGCGACATCGACGGCGGCTACGGCGCGGCCTTCCTGGGCGCCGGCAACTACGGCCCGGGCTTCATTCCGTTCCCGTCCGAGTCGGCCGATGGCCTGCCGAGCCACCGCCAGTGGACGCAGGAATTCCGCGTCGAATCCAACGAATGGGGCCGCTTCGACTGGCAGGCCGGCGTGTTCTACTTCGATGAAGACGTCACCATCGACAGCTTCAACTACGACTCGCTGACCCCGGGCAATCCGCAGAGCGGCCATGCCGTGCAGCAGCAGCGCAACAAGGCGTGGGCGGCGTTCGCCTCCGGTGACTTCGACGTGACCGAGCGCTTCAAGCTGCGTGCCGGCGTGCGCTACACCCAGGACAAGAAGGACTTCACCGCCAGCGTGCTGCAGGCTGTCGCCGGCGGTACCCCGGTCAGCGGTCCGTACGTGGCCAACAGCGATGTCGACGACGTCAGCTGGGACCTGAGCGGTGTCTACGCGCTGACCGACAACGTCAACGCCTACGCGCGCGTGGCCAAGGGCTTCCGGGCGCCGTCCATCCAGGGCCGGCTGGCCTTTGGTGGGGTCACCCAGGCCGATTCGGAGAAGGTGATTTCCTACGAGGCCGGCATCAAGGCCGACCTGTTCGACCGCCGTGCGCGCCTGGGCTTCAGCGTGTTCCGCTATGACGTGGACGGCCAGCAGCTGATCGCCGTGGGCGGCACCAACAACACCGCGACCCTGCTCAACGCCGACAAGACGATCGGCCAGGGCTTCGAGCTCGACTTCGAAACCTACCTGACCGACAACGTGCTGCTGACCCTGGGCAGCAGCTACAACGACACCGAGATCAAGGACCCCAGCCTGGCGGTGGCGATCTGCGGCGGTGGCTGCACCATCACCGATCCGACCACGGTGATCAACGGTGGCACCTACGCGCTGGTGAATGGCAATTCGTTGCCGCAGGCGCCGAAGTGGATCCACAACCTGACCCTGCGTGCCGGTTTCCCGGTCACCGATGCCAGCGAGTTCTACGTCTACACCGACTGGGCATACAAGAGCGAAGTCAATTTCTTCCTGTACGAATCGCCGGAGTTCCGTAGCCGCAGCTCGCTTGAAGGCGGCCTGCGCCTGGGCTACAACTGGGATTACGGCCAGTACGACGTGGCCGTTTTCGGTCGCAACCTGACCGACCAGGTGCGGGTGGTCGGGGCGATCGACTTCAACAACCTGACCGGCTTCCTCAACGAGCCGCGTACCTTCGGCGTGGAGTTCACCGCGAAGTTCTGACCGACCGGAGAACCGGGTGGCGGCCCACGGTCGCCATCCGACTGATGGGCATCCACGGCGCGGATTCTTCCGCGCCGTTTTTCGTTCTTTACAGCGCGCTTTGCGGGCGCACCCTCAGCACCGCTTCCTCGGCCACACAGTCGCGGCTGGAACGCTGCCCGGACGCGCGCGCGGCTGCGATTTCGCGTTTTGCGGCGAGCAGGTCGGCCTGGAACTCCGGATTCTCGTGCAGCCGCGAAACCAGTGCGGCGCCGAGGAACCGTGCCTGCACGATATCGCTGTGCCAATGCATGTTGCAGACCAGGCGACTTTCAGCGTAACTGCGACCGCGCGCGAAGATCGCATCGGCCCGCTGCGGCGCCACCTCGGCAAGGATGAGCGCCCAGGCCCACCCGGCGATGCCGTGGCTGGACGGATACGAGCCGGTTTCGCGCTTTTTGTCCTCCTCTTCCGGTGTGCAGGTCGGCTTTGCGTTGACCACGTACGGCCGCGGACGCAGATACTGGTTCTTGGCCGCACGCGCGGCGGCGCTGGCGTCGCGACGGCTGCGCTGCAGCAGGCTGAGCACGGTCGGGGTACGCGCGGCGTCCACGTCGATCCCCAGTGTGCAGCTGAACTGGTTGGCGCCCGGCTGCACAGGGCCTTTAGGGAATGAATCGTCGGCATCCCGGCTGGCCTGGGCAAACCGCTCGGTCCCGCGCAGCGCGAGCGCCTCATCGCTGACCTGCGCGTCCAGGGCTGCGGTCACCGTGCCTGCGGCAGGCGGCGTGGGGAGCAGCGCGATACTGTCCGGCACCTGCATGTCGAGAAGGTAGCCAGTGACATTGGCAGCCACCGGTGAGGCGGCCGCGATCAGCGACGAGGCGGCCAACGCAAAGGGTCTGGTCCGCGCGATGACGGCTGTCTGGTGGCGTGTCATGGATGGAGGTTCCGCATGCGATGGAAGCGACAGCGTTGCACGGCGGTGCACGAGCGCCGGCACGCTGTCGCCAGTTGCAGTCAGCAACGTGGCGCAGGGCGTCACTGCCCTGCGCGGGTGGACCGCAGCGGTCGGCAGCGGTCCGCAAGGCCATGGCGTGCAGCCGATTGCCTGACACGATGGCGGGATCGCGGCCCGACGCACCTCGGCAACCTGCCGGCGTCGGCAGCGTCATCGCGCGCGATGAACCCTGCCGGATTTGTCGACGAACTACAGCGCGCTTTGCGGGCGCACCTTCAGCACCGCTTCCTCGGCCACACAGTCGCGGCTGGAATGCTGCCCGGACCTGCGCGCGGCTTCGATTTCCTTGCGCGCAGCGAGCAGGTCGCGCTGGAAAGCCGGATTGTCCTGCAACCGTGCCACGGCAGCGGCGCCCATGAAGCGGCCTTCCAGGATGTCGCTCTGCCAGTGCACGTTGCACACCAGGCGGCTTTCACCGTAGTTGCGTCCGCGCGCGATGATGGCATCGGCCCGGTCCGGCGCGATTTGCGACAGCAGCAGCGCCCACGCCCAGCCGATCGAGGTATGGCCGGAGGGATAGGAGCCGTTGCCGCGCAGGCCGGCTTCGTCTTCCGGAGTACAGGTCGCCTCGCCGTTGACCATGAACGGGCGCGGGCGCTGGTGGTGTTTCTTCGCAGTGCGGGTGGCGGCACTGGCATCGATGCGGCTGCGTTCCAGCAGGCGGTACAGCGCCGGCGTGCGTTGCGCGTCCACGTCCAGGCCGATGGCGCAGGAGAACTGGTTGGCCCCTTCAGGGAAGCCCAGTTCGGCGTCGTGCGTGGCCTGGGTGAAGCGCGGCGTGCCGCGCAGTGCCCGTGCCTCGCGGCTGACCTGTTCGTCCAGCGCCAAGCCGGCCGAGCCGGCCGCCGGCGGTGCAGGCACCAGCGCCAGGCTGGCCGGCACCGATGCCGCGTCCAGGTAGCCGACCGCCTTGGTGGTGACGTTGGCTTCAACGGCGGTCGGCCTGCTTGCGGTTGACGTGCACCCCGCCAGGGACAGGGCGACGGCAAGGCCGGGCAGGGTGCGGCCAAGGTGGGCGATCACGGACATGGGCAGGCTCGGGGCAGGGGCTCGCCGGCAATGATCGCAGCCCCGCCCGCCCTGCGCAGCGCCCATCGCGCATACGGCCAGAACCGGCATGGCCCTCTGCTCGGGACAAAACCGCTGCCGAGTGTCGGAAATGTCTTGATACCCGGGGCAGCGCACGGACGTCTCCCCACGATCGCGCCGAGCATGAGGCCATCCAGGGGTCCGCAGGACCCGCAGATCAGGGAAACATGCAATGCACAGCACCGCACTACGAAGCACCGCACTGGCCCTGCTGGTGGGCCTGCAACCCGCGCAGGCGGCCGATGGCCTCGGCGTAGCCTTCGTGCACGGCACCGGCGCGCACACCAACGCCCTCCGGGACTACTGGCAGCCAGCCATCATCGACAGTGTCCGCCAGGGCCTGCCGGACAGGCGCAATTACGTCGTCATCAACTGCGACTTCAACCAGTACATGTGGAAGCCCAAAGCCGCCGGCTGCCTGGCCGGGCAGCTGTCCGGCTTCATCGAAAGCCGCGGCATCACCCGGCTGGTGGTCATCACCCACTCCAACGGTGGCAACGTCGTGCGCTGGATCCTGTCCAACCCGACCTACGACCGCCGCTATCCGAAGATCATCCAGACGCTGCAGAAGGTCACCGCGCTGGCACCGTCTTCGGCCGGCACGCCGTTGGCCGACGCAGTGATCAACGGCAGCACCTTCGAAACCCTGCTGGGCTGGCTGCTGGGGTTGAGGAACGATGCGGTGCGCCAGCAACAGGTCGGCCACATGGCCACCTACAACGCGCAGAACCTGTATGGCACCGGCGGTCGCCCGGCACTGCCCACGCCGTTCCGCGTGGTGGTCGGCAGCGATGTCGACTCGGCGCCTACGGACGCGGACAGCTACTGCGGAGGCTATGCCGCCAACCTCGGCCTGGAGTTCACCCGGAACTGGCTTTCTTCGTGTTCGGACGGTTTCCTCGATTGCAGCAGCCAGAAGGCGGCCGGCACCGTGTGGTTCACCGACACGGCGCGCACGCACGGCGCCGAACCGCTCAGCCACAACCAGAGCCGCCGCGCGTGTTTCGGCCTGGGCACGCTCCTGCGCAACGACCTGACCCAGTGACGGAGACCCTCATGACGATGCATTCCACCCTCCTGGCCGTTGCCGCGCTGGCGATCCTGTCCACCGCGACCACAGGGGCTGCACAACCGCTGCGCGCCGCCGCGGCGGGCGACCAGATACCGGCCACCCTGGTCGCCGCGCCGTTGCCCAACGACGATGAAAGCGAGCAGGTACCGCTGGCGTTCGCCTGGGCGCTGGACCCGGCGCAGCCGCTGCATGCGCCCGCGCCCCATGCGGCCATCAGCCGGAGTTACTGGCAGCAGGTCGATGCAGCCGAACTGCAGCGCGGCCTGGCGTTGCCGCTGACCGCGCCGGACGCGGTGATCCAGCTCAGCCCGGCGCCGGGCGCCCGCGCGCTGTCGGCGGGCTCATTGCAGCTGCGCGATCCGGCCGGGCGAAGCAGCGGGGCCCGCAGCGTCGATGCACGTGTGTTGCACGATGCCGGCATGCCGGTTGGCTATGGCACGCGCATGCTGCGGACCGGTGCAGCCAGCACGGCCGGGATCTACCGCCTGCACAGTCGCCAGGCACGGGGCCGCTACGTGGTGCAGGTGCTGGAACCGAACAGCCCACTGTGGCTGGAAGTCCAGGCCAGCCACTGGCGGGTGCTGGCCGGCGGCAGCATGCAGCTGCAGGCGCGCCTGCGCGAAGACGGCGCCAGCAGCCTGCAGGCGGGCACGCCCCGAAGCGGTTTCGGCGGTCATGCGCTGCTGGTCGCACCGGATGGCCGCAGCTGGCCGCAGCAGTTGCGGCCCATTCCCGATGGCAGCCTGCGCGCGCAGGTGCGTATTCCCGCCGACGTGGGCAACACGCAGGGTCTGTGGGAGCTGCAGGTGTTCGCACAGGCCGACGGCGTGCTGCGTGATGGCACGGTCGCCTTCGCTGTTGCGCTGCCGACGGCGCGTCTCAGCGGCCAGGCCACGGCCGATCCCGCCAGCCGCCGGGTCAGCGTGTCATTGCAGGTGGCAGCGGCGGGGCGTTACGAAGCACGCGGCACCCTGTACGCCAGCGCCGCCGATGGGCAGCTGAAACCCGTCGCGCAGGCCCATGCCGCCGCCTGGTTCGAGGGTCCCGGGCAGGGGACGCTGATACTGCCGTTCGACCAGGCTGCGTTGCCGGCGGGATTTGGCCCGCCGTATGAACTGCGCGATCTGCAACTGCAGGACCAGAGCCGGATGGCACCGATCGAGTCGCGCGCTGCCGCGCTGCGGTTCTGATCCGGGAGCGGTGGGCCGGGGCAGCCGGCCCGCCCCTGTGGTGCCCATTGCGACGGCCCTGCGGAACTATCCCGCGTACGCGGCCAGCCGTCCGTGCTGCTCCACCACGGAGATCGGGCCGCCGAACGCGGCCGACAGGGGCGCATCGCACAGCAGTTCGGCACGCGTGCCATCGGCCAGTACACGGCCGTCGCGCAGCAGCACCACGCGTTCGATTTCGGGAATGATCTCTTCCACGTGGTGGGTGACCAGCACCAGCGTGATGCCCTGCCGCGCCAGTGACTGCATGGTATCGACCAGCTGCTGCCGGGCCACCAGGTCCAGCCCGGTGGATGGCTCGTCCAGCAACAGCGCGTGCGGGCGGTTGACCAGTGCCCGGGCGATCAACACGCGCCGTGTCTCTCCGGCCGACAGCTCTGCATAGCTGCGACCGTGCAGCGCCAGCGCGCCGGTCATCGCCAGGGTCTGGCGCGTGCGCTCGCGCATGTCCTGGGTGATCTCGCGGAAGGCAGGCAGCACGTAGCTGGCGAAGAATCCGGTCAGTACCGCCTGTTCCACGGTCAGTCCCGGCATGTCGGCGAGCGTGCTGCTGAGGTCGC
This sequence comes from Stenotrophomonas sp. Bg11-02, assembly GCF_002836635.1. Classification (NCBI taxonomy): domain Bacteria; kingdom Pseudomonadati; phylum Pseudomonadota; class Gammaproteobacteria; order Lysobacterales; family Lysobacteraceae; genus Stenotrophomonas; species Stenotrophomonas sp. Bg11-02. The sequence goes on along the minus strand of NZ_PJAY01000071.1, from coordinate 155,919 downwards.
CGGTGACGATGCCCAGCTGCGAGCGCAGCCGGTCGACCTGCCAGCGGTTCTGGCCCAGCACTTTCACCGGCACGTGGCCATCGGCATGTGCCAGCGGATACAGCTCGCGGGTGATCAGCTTGATGAAGGTGGATTTGCCGCAGCCGTTGGGTCCGAGCAGCGCGGTGTGCTGGCCCTGTGCAATCCGCAGGCTGAGGCCGTGCAGCACCTTGACCTGACCGCGCATCACGCTGGCGCGATCCAGTTCTATCAGCGGCGGGAGGGTGCCGGCATCGGCTGCGGGCGGTACGACGGCGGCTGGATTCAGGCTGGACAACGCAGGTTCCCGGCTGGAAGGTGCGCGCCGTGGCGGCGCAGGGATGCAGTTTGCCAAGCCAGGGGCCATCATGTCTGCACCGCGGCAACCCCGCGCCGGACCACGGCCTGGAGGCCGCCATGACCGACGTCACCCTTACGCTGCCGCGCGGACCCGTGATCACCCTGCTGATCGCCTTGCTGCTGTCCGCTGCGGGCGGCGTGCAGGCGCAGGTGGCCGACACCGGCACCTACCTGCAGCGCATGGATGCCGATGGCGATGGGCGGGTCAGCGAGGCCGAGTATGTGCAGTGGATGATGTACGCCTTCGAGCAGATGGATGCCGATGGTGATGGCGTGCTGGACGCCAGCGAGCTGCCGGGCGGCAAGGGGCGGCCGATCACCCGTGGGCAGCAGCGGCAGACGCTGGTGCAGCGGTTCCACAAGCAGGATGCGAACCGGGATGGGTTCCTGGATGCGCGCGAGCTGGCGGCGCCGCCGCGGTGAGTCTGGCGCATGGCGCTGCAGCTGGGAGTGGGCCGGGCGGTAGGGCTACCGCGCTGCCGCTGCGGCCGGGCGTAGAATCTGCGCATGCCTGAGTTGCCCGAAGTTGAAACCACCCGGCGCGGACTGGCGCCGCATCTGCTCGAACGTGCCATCCATGGGGTGATACTGCGCCGCAGGGAGCTGCGCTGGCCGATCCCGGACGAGGTGGCCGCCCTGTTGCCGGGGCAGCGCATCGTGGATGTGCGCCGGCGCGCCAAGTACCTGCTGCTGGATACCGAAGCCGGTAGTGCGCTGCTGCACCTGGGGATGTCCGGCAGCCTGCGCGTGCTGCCGGGCGACACACCGCTGCGCGCGCATGACCACGTGGATATCAGCCTGGACAACGGCCGCCTGCTGCGCTTCAACGATCCGCGCCGCTTTGGCAGCCTGCTGTGGCAGCCGCCGGGCCAGGTCCATCCGCTGCTGCAGGGGCTGGGCCCGGAGCCGCTGGACGATGCCTTCGATGGTGACTATCTGTTCCAGCGCAGCCGTGGCCGCAAGGCGCCGATCAAGACCTTCCTGATGGACCAGGCGGTGGTGGTGGGCGTGGGCAACATCTACGCGGCCGAAAGCCTGTTCCGGGCCGGCATCAGCCCGCTGCGCGAGGCCGGCAAGGTATCGCGCGAGCGCTATCTACGTCTGGCGGAGGCGGTCAAGCAGATCCTGCAGCATGCAATCACCCGCGGTGGCACCACTCTGCGCGACTTCATCAGTCCCGATGGGGCGCCCGGCTACTTCGAACAGGAGTTGTCGGTCTACGGACGCGACGGCCAGCCCTGCCGGTCCTGCGGCCGGCCGTTGAAGCACGCCACCATCGGCCAGCGGGCCAGCGTCTGGTGCGGTTCCTGCCAGCGCTGAGGGCTTTTTCGCCAAGCGCGCTGGACAGGGCTATAGTCGCGCCACGACTCCCGTGGGAGCAGGCGCTGCGATGGATGAAGGATCCGACATCACTGTGTGGCTGGACGCCGCGCGCGGCGGCGACCGTGCCTCGCTGGACCGCGTGCTCACCGTGCTCTACCAGGAGCTGCATGGGATGGCCCGGCGGCAGCTGGCCGGCCAGCAGGGCCGCACCCTGGATGCCACCTCGCTGGTGCACGAGTCCTACCTGAAACTGCTCGGCAGCCGGGGCGGGGCACGCTTCGAGGATCGTGCGCACTTCTTCGCCTATGCGGCTTCGGCCATGCGCAGCGTGGTGGTGGACTACGCCCGCAACCGCTTGGCGCGCAAGCGCGGCGGTGACCTCAAACGGGTGGACATCCCTGAAAACAGCAGCAGCGGCATCCGCATGGACGAGGACCTGCTGGCGCTGGACGTGGCGCTGGAGCGCCTGCAGGCGCTGGATCCGCACCTGGCACGGGTGGTCGAACTGCGCTACTTCGCCGGCCTGACCGAACAGCAGATCGCCGAACTCAGCCAGCGTTCCGAGCGCAGCATCCGACGCGACTGGCAGAAGGCACGCCTGTTCCTGCTGACCGAAGTAAGCGGGGACTGAGCGCGAACACCCGCCATGGATGCCCTGCGCTGGCGTGAACTGTCCTCATGGCTGGACCAGCTGCTGGAACTGGATGAAGACGGTCGCCTGCAACGCCTGCGGCAGGTGGCAGCACGCGATCCGGGGTTGGCCGCAGAGCTGGAGAAGATGCTGGCCCATGAACGCGACAGCGAGCAGTTCATGGCCCAGCCGGTGTTTTCCGCGCCCGGATCATCGCGCGGTGGTAGCCGCATCGGTCCCTACCGCCTGTTGCAGCTGCTCGGCGAAGGCGGGATGGGCGAGGTCTGGCTGGCCGAGCGCTGCGACGGCATGTACGAGCGCAAGGTCGCCCTGAAGCTGTTGCGCAGCGGCCTGGCCGAACCCGGGCTGCATGCGCGCTTTGCGCGCGAGCGGCAGATCCTGGCCCGGCTGCAGCATCCGCATCTTGCCCAGCTGCACAACGCAGGCATCGATCCGCAGGGACACCCCTACTTCGCGCTGGACTACGTGCAGGGCGAGCCGATAACCGAGTACTGCCAGCGCAGGATGCTGCCGCTGGAAGAACGACTGCGGCTGATGCTGCAGGTGTGTTCGGTGGTGGCGCATGCGCACGCCAACCTGGTGGTGCACCGCGACCTGAAGCCCTCCAACATCCTGGTGGCCGATGGTGGGGTCAAGCTGCTGGATTTCGGCATCGCCCAACTGCTGGATCCGGAGGGCGTCGCGGCGGTGGCCGCCCCCGGCGAGCCGCGCGCGTTCACCCTGCACTACGCCGCGCCAGAGCAGGTGAGGGGCGACCCGCTGAGCACCCGTACCGATGTGTACTCGCTGGGCGTGGTGATCTACGAAGTGGTAACCGGGCACAAACCTTACCGCCTGCGTCGACACTCCGACAGCGAGTGGGAGCGCTCCATCCTGGAGGTCCAGCCAATGCCCGCATCGCGTCGGTTGCTGCAGGGTGAAGCCGGGATGTCGGTGCCGGCGGCCGCGCGGCGTCTTGCCCGACGCGTGCGGGGCGACCTGGACCTGCTGCTGGGCAAGGCGATGGACAAGGATCCGCAGCAGCGCTACGGATCGGTCGATGCCCTGGCCGAAGACCTGCGCCGGTTCCTGGATGGACGGCCGCTGCGCGCCCATCCGCCCGGCACCGGGTATCGCCTGCGCAAATATCTGCGGCGCCATCGCTGGGGCGTGACCGGCGCCAGCCTGGCCCTGTCGGCCTTGCTGGCGGTATCGACGATGGCCGTCTGGCAGGCGCGCCAGGCCCGTCAGGAGACCGCGCGCGCACAGGCGATGCAGGACTTCAACATCGGCTTGTTCGACCGCGCGGCAAGCGTCCGCCACGGCCACTTCGACGTACGCCAGCTGCTGGAAACCGGACAACAGCGTGCGCAGGCAGAACTGGCCGGGCAGCCGCTGGCGCTGGCCGAAATGGAGGGGGTCATCGGACGCCTGCACATCGGACTGGGCGACTACCAGACGGCCCTGCGCATCCTGGATCAACAACGCACGCTGCTGCAGGCACAACAGGACGTGCCGGGTGCGCTGCAGTTGGAAGCGGTGACCCAGCGCGCGCGCGCGTTGCGCATGCTGGGCCGTGACCGCGAGTGCGTCGCCCACCTGCAGGCCGCAGCGTCCATCGCCGACCAGCAGCAGGACCTGCTGCCGACCGCCGTGGCGGGCTTCGCCAGCGAACTGGCCCATTGCCAGAGCCAGCTCGGCCATGTCCGTGCTGCGCGCGCTGCCTTCATCCGCGCCCTGGCGCTGTACCAGCGCGGGGAGGGCAACCCGCGTGGCATCGCCGGTGCGCTGGCGGGGCTGGCCGGGCTGGATGCCGAAGCCGGCCTGGACGCGCGTGCACGGGAGGGCTACCAGCAGGCGCTGGCACTGCTGCAGCGCGCTGCACCGGGCACCCCGGAAGCCATCGGCATGCGGCGCCAGCTGGGGCAGATGCTGGCACGTAGCGGAAAGGCCGCAGAGGCCTCTGCGGCACTCGACCAGGCTTGGCAATCGGCGGTGCAGGCGTTCGGCCCGGACCATCCGGAAACGCTGGTGGTGCAGCGTTCCCGCGCGCTGCTGGCACTGCAGCAGGGTCGCCGGGCGTGGGCGGGCCCTGTGCTCGGCGAAGTGCGGGACAAGCTGGCCTTCGCCTTGGGGCCGGACCACCGTGAAGTCGGCCTGGCCGAACACGCCCTGGGTGACGTCGCCAGGGCGGATGGAAATGACCAGGCCACGGTCAGCCACTACCGCACCGCCGTACGTATCTGGCGCCAGCCTGACCATGTGGCCCTGCTGCCGGAGGGCCTGCTCGACCTGGGCGAGGCCGAACGCGCGGCGGGTAGCCCCGCGCGGGCCGCCGCGGCGTGGCGCGAGGCACGCCAGTTGCTGATCGCCCAGCGCGGCATTCCGTCTTCGGCCGTCCGCCAGCTGGACCTGCGCTTGGCCCGCCTGCCGCGGCCAGCTGAACAGATGTCGCCGGCCACTGCCAACAATTAACGAATCTGTTGGAATAATGGCCGACCCTCCATGCCCCGGCTGCCTTCGAATGCAACGACGCGATTTTATCCGCAACGCTTCCCTGGCCTTGGCTGCCTTCGGCCTGCCTGCATTGAACGTGGGCGCCGCGGCAAGCCGACAGGTCGGCCTGCGCCGCCTGGGACAGCCGGTGCCGTTCGATTTCGCCAGCCTGAAGGGCCAGGCGCGCGCGCTGGCCGCTGCGCCCTACACGACCCACAAACGGACCCTGCCAGGCCCGGTGGAAGCGCTGAGCTGGGATGCATACCAGTCGATCCGCTACCGCCAGGACCATGCGCTGTGGGGTAATGAGCCGGGCCGGTTCCAGGCCAAGTTCTTCCACCTGGGGCTGTACTTCCATTCGCCGGTGCGGATGTTCGACGTGGTCGACGGCAAGGCGCAGGAACTGGCCTATGACGGTGCCGCCTTCGATTATGGGAAGAGTGGGATCAAGGACGGCCAGCTGCCTGCCGACCTCGGCTTTGCCGGCTTCCGGCTCAACACGCGCAAGGATACCGATCGCGATTTCGCTGCGTTCCTCGGCGCCAGTTACTTCCGCGCGGTCGGCAAGGAAGGCCAGTACGGGCAATCGGCGCGCGGCTTGGCGATCGACACCGGGACCGGCGGCCCGGAAGAGTTCCCGGACTTCATCGCCTACTACCTCGAACGCCCGGACAACGACTCGGACACCATCGTGGTCTATGCGTTGCTCGACTCGCCCAGCGTCGCCGGCGCCTACCGCTTCGCCATCACCAATGGCGATGTGCTGTTGATGGACATCGACAGCGCGCTGTACCCGCGCAAGGCGATCGAGCGGCTTGGCATCGCTCCGTGCACCAGCATGTTCCAGGTCGGCGAGAACGATCGCCGCATGGCGTGGGACTGGCGCCCGGAGATCCACGATACCGACGGGCTGGCGATGTGGAGCGGTGGCGGCGAGTGGATCTGGCGCCCGCTGGTGAACCCGCGCGAGCTGCGCTTCAACATGTTCGTCGATCGCAATCCGCGTGGCTTCGGCCTGCTGCAGCGCGACCGCGAATTCGACCATTACCAGGACGACGGCGTGTTCTACGAGAAGCGCCCGTGCCTGTGGGTGGAGCCCAAGGGCGACTGGGGCGAGGGCTCGGTGCAGCTGGTGGAGATCCCGACCGTGGACGAGACCTTCGACAACATCGTCGCGTTCTGGAACCCGAAGGAGAAACCGCAGGCCGGGCAGGAGCTGCTGGTCGGCTATCGCCTGTACTGGGGCGCCGAGCCGCCGGCACGTTCGCCGCTGGCGCACACCGTGGCCACCCGCACCGGCCTGGGCGGCATCATCGGCAAGAAGCGCAACTATTTCTCTTGGCGCTTCGCGGTGGACTTCGCCGGCGGCGCGCTGGCCAGCCTGATCGACAAGGGTGAGGTGGAGGCCGTGGTGCAGGCGAGCCGTGGCAAGCTGGAGATCGTTTCGGCCCGTCCGTTGCGTGAGATCAACGGCTACCGGGCCATGTTCGACCTGGTGCCGGGCGATGACAGCACCGCGCAGATCGACATCCGGTTGTTCCTGCGCAGCGGGGGCAAGACGCTGACGGAAACCTGGTTGTACCAGTACAGTCCGCCGCCGGCCGGGGCGCCAGAGCGCACGCTGTACTGAGCCCTGTAAACAGGGAACCGGATGCGCCGCGCGATGCCCGGCGCCACCGGCGCTACCGGTTTACAGCGGCAGCGCGGCCTGCATCGGGTCGATCCGGCTTTCGCCGCGGGTGATCTTCTTGAACTCGGCGCGGCTGACCGACACGTAGCGTTCGTTGCCGCCGATCTCCACCTGCGGGCCGTCCTGCACCGCGTGGCCGTGCTCGTCCACCCGCACGGTCATGGTCGCCTTCTTGCCGCTGTGGCAGATGGTCTTGATCTCCTGCATCTCGTCGGCCCAGGCCAGCAGGTACTGGCTGCCTTCGAACAGCTCACCGCGGAAGTCGGTGCGCAGGCCATAGCAGAGCACCGGGATGCGCAGCTGGTCGACCACTTCGCTCAGTTGCCAGACCTGGGCGCGGCTGAGGAACTGCGCTTCGTCCACCAGCACGCAGCCAAGCGGGCCGTGCGCGGCGATATCGGCTTCGACCAGTCGCTGCAGGTCGCTGTCGCGCTCGAAGGCCATGCCATCGGCCTTCAGCCCGATGCGCGAGGCCACCACGCCGCTGCCGGCGCGGTTGTCCAGCCGCGGGGTAAGGATCGCCACCCGCATGCCGCGCTCGCGGTAGTTGTGCGCACTCTGCAGCAGCGTAGTGGTCTTGCCGGCGTTCATCGCCGAATAATAGAAATAGAGCTTGGCCATCGGCAGATTCTAGCCGCAGCGGGCGGACTCAGTCGCCGCGCAGCGGATGCGGGGAACCCACGTCCACGCTGCTGGTGTTGCCCGCGTCCAGCTGCTGGCCCTGCCACTTCCAGTAGGCTTCGGGCTGCCACAGCCGCGGTGCGTAGTAGATCTCCGGTACCACCCGCACCATCTGCCCGTTGAAGCGCACCTGCATGACCGTCGAACCCAGTGCACCGGTGCGGCTGCCGGTCATTTCCCCCATGTTGCGGCGCATTTCGCGTTCCTGCCGCGGCTTGGCCACCGGGTCGCCGTACTCGGCGTACAGCTTCTGGCCTTCACTGACCGCGCGCTTGCGCTCGGCTTCGTCCAGGGCGGCCCAGTACTGTTCGCGGCGCACCACCAGCCATTCGGTGCCGCGTTCGGCCGCCAGGTCCATCCAGGCATAGCCCAGTGCGCGGTCGACCGGGCCGCCCTTGCCGTTCCACAGCAGCTCGGCCATCAGCGCCTGGGACAGCTTGTCGGCATGCTGGGCCCCAAGCCGGAAGTAACGACGCGCATCCTCGGGCTTGTCGCGCTCGACGGCCGCCAGGCCAAGCTGCCGGTAACGCAGGTCCGGGTGCGCTTTCAGGAAGGCCGGTGAACTGACCACCGCGTGTTCCTGCAGCGACAGGGGGACGTTTTCGGCGGCCAGCTGCGCCTGGGCGGCGTGCAGCGGCGACAGCAGGGCGGCGGCGAGCACCGCGCGGCAGGCAAACCTGTTCAGGTCCATCGGTCACTTCCTGTGAAACGGGGTGTGCCGCCACTATCCGCAGCGGGGCGGGCGAGCGCAACCTGCCGGAGGTCAGGGTGCCCCCGCTACAATCGGCAGTACATGCACGGACTCAATCCCCCCCAAAGCGCAGCAGTGCTGCACATCGAAGGCCCCTTGCTGGTACTGGCGGGCGCCGGCAGCGGCAAGACGCGCGTCATCGTGGAGAAGATCGCCCACCTGATCGGCTGCGGCCGCTATCCGGCCCGGCGCATCGCCGCGATCACCTTCACCAACAAATCGGCCAAGGAAATGCGCGAGCGCGTGGCCCGGCGCCTGCGTGATCAGGACGCCGAAGACGTCACCATCTGCACCTTCCATGCGCTGGGGTTGAAGTTCCTGCAGATCGAACACGCTGCGGTGCGCCTGAAGCGCGGCTTCTCGATCTTCGATGCCGACGACAGCAACGCCCAGGTCAAGGACCTGATGCATGGTGCCAAGCCGGATGACATCGAGGACGTGAAGAACCTTATTTCGCGTGCCAAGAATGCCGGCCTGTCACCGGAGCAGGCGATGCGCGAGGCGCGCAGCAACCGCGAGAAGGAAGCGGCCGGCGTCTACGAGCGCTACCAGCTGCGGCTCACGGCCTTCAATGCCGTGGACTTCGACGACCTGATCCGCCTGCCGGTGCAGGTGCTGGAGGAGAATCCGGAGATCGCCATCGCCTGGCGCGAACGCATCGGCTACCTGCTGGTGGATGAGTGCCAGGACACCAACGACGCCCAGTACCGCCTGCTCAAGCAGCTGGCCGGGGACAAGGGCAACTTCACCTGCGTGGGTGACGATGACCAGTCCATCTACGCCTGGCGCGGTGCCAATCCGGAAAACCTGCAGCAGATGGCGCGCGACTACCCCGCGCTGCAGATCATCAAGCTGGAACAGAACTACCGCTGTTCAAACCGGGTGCTGCGCGCGGCCAATGCGTTGATCGCCAACAATCCGCACGAACACCTGAAGAAGCTGTGGAGCGACCAGGCCGACGGCGAACGCATCCGGGTGTGGGAGTGTCGCAACAGCGAGCACGAGGCGGAAAAAGTGGCGGCCGAGATCGCCTTCATCGCCCAGGCGCGGCAGGTACCGTGGAGTGATTTCTGCATCCTGTTCCGCGGCAACTTCCAGTCACGCCCGCTGGAAAAGGCGATGCAGCTGGCGCGCGTGCCGTACCACCTGTCCGGCGGCACGGTGTTCCTGGAGCGCCAGGAAGTCAAAGACACACTGGCCTGGCTGCGCCTGCTGGTGAATCCGGACGACGACACCGCCTTCATGCGCGCGGTGCAGGCGCCCAAGCGCGACGTGGGTGCAGGCACGCTGGCCAAGCTGGCGGAGCTGGCATCGGAAAAGAACATGCCGATGGCGCAGGCGGCCGAGGCGCTGGGCGCGCTGCAGCAGCTCCCCCCGCGTGCGGCCAACAGCCTGTCGCGCTTCACCGACATCCTGCGTGACCTGCGCGCACAGACCCGCGAGATATCTTCCGGCGACATGATCCGCAAGGTGGCCAAGGAATCAGGGCTGTTGAGCGAGTTGCGTCAGCAGGCCAAGGAAGAAGCCAGTTACCAGCGCCGCGCCAGCAACATCGAAGAGCTGGCGCAGTGGTTCGAAGGCGGCCCGCGCGGCGCCACCGCCGCCGACCTGGCCGGCCAGCTGGCGCTGTTGTCGCGCAACGACAAGGACGATGGCGGCAACCAGGTGCGCATGATGACTCTGCATGCTTCCAAGGGCCTGGAGTTCCCCTATGTCTTCATCGTCGGCTGCGAAGACGGCGTGCTGCCGCACCAGGTCAGCCTGGACGAAGGCACGCTGCAGGAAGAGCGGCGGCTGCTGTACGTGGGCATCACCCGGGCCAAGGTCCAGCTGTGGATGAGCCACAGCAAGCTGACGCGCAAGTTCGGCGAGCATGTCCGGCTAAAACCCAGCCGCTTCTTCGCCGAACTGCCGGCCGAAGAACTGCAGCGCGACGGCGCCGATCCGGTGGCCGATGCGGCGCGCAAGCAGGAACGGGCCAGCGCCGGCCTGGCGGCCATCCAGGCCTTGTTCGACTGAGCGCGCAGTGCGCACAATCGGCCACTACAACGGCGACGGGAACGGCAGTGCAGATTGAAACCGACCGGCTGCGCCTGCGGCCCATCGAGCCCGAGCGCGATGCCGGCTGCATGCTGGCCCTGCTGAATGATCCTGGTTTCGTGCGCTTCATCGGCGATCGCGCCGTGCGCAGCGAGGAGCAGGCCCGCGAGTACATCGCGCTGCGCGTGCTGCACAGTTACGCGCTGAACGGCTTCGGCATGTATGCGATCGAGCGCCTGTCCGATGGGGCCTGGCTGGGCAATGCCGGCCTGGTCCGCCGCGACGGCCTGCCGGGACCGGATGTCGGTTACGCGGTACTGGGCGAGTACGCAGGCCATGGGTATGCCGGCGAGGCGGCGCAGGCGGTGTTCGCCCATGCGCGCGGCACGCTGGGCCTGCAGGACCTGTACGGCATCATCAGCCCGGACAACCTGGCTTCCGCGGCGATCCTGCGCCGGCTGGGGATGCAGCAGCGCGGCCCGATTCAGCTGCCCGGCAGCGAGCAATGGGTGACCCTGTTCGCCACGCCGGGCGCGGCCGACGTCGCCCGCTGATCGCGCGCCGCATGGTAGTGCCGGCCGCTGGCCGGCAGCCCTCGATTCAGCCGCGCAGCGCTTCCAGCTCGGCGCGCAGCTCGGCAACGGCGGTTTCCAGCTGCGCCACCCGTTCGGCCAGCGCCGGATCGTGGCCGCCCGAGCCAGTGGATGCCGAACCCGACGCGGCGAACGTCGCCGCCAGCGCCGCACCATCGACTTCGCCACACAGCAGGTGCATGTAGCGGTCTTCGCGCTGGCCACCGGCACGCGGCAGCACCACCAGCAGCTCGCGCTGCTGCAGGCGTTCGATCGCGTGGCGTGCCTCGTCGGCATTGCCGAAGCGATGCAGCCGTTCGGCGCGCGTCATCAGCTCGGCCAACGTCTGTGGACCCCGCAGCAGCAGCAGTGCCAGCACCACGGTCTGCTGGCGGGTCAGGTCCAGGGCCGTCTGCAGGCGATGTTCATAGCGGTCGGCACGCGAGGAAAAATGCTGGCGCGCCAGGCCCATGCTTTCCAGCTGGCGCAGCGCGTGCTGCACATTGCCGGCATCCAGGTTCATCAGCGGATCGCGCGCGGTCTTCTGGTTGGCCGCCGACTGGGCCGCGTTCACCGTCAGCGGATAGGTGTCCGGCGTAGTGGCTTCCTTTTCCACCAGGCACCCCAGCAAGCGTGCCTGGGTGGCATCCAGCAGCGGGCGGGCAGGGGTGTCGGGGGTGTCGGTCATGGCGGGCTCCGCTGGGTCGATGGAACAGCCATCAAGCATAGCCGCTGCCCCTGTCATGTTTGCCGTTAAAATGGCGGGGATCTGAACATGGTGAAGCCAATGCGTCGTCGTATCGCCCCCCTTTCCCTGTCCCTGCTCGCCATCGCGGTGATCGGGCTGTCCGCGTGCAAGCGCGTCGACGCCCCGCCTGCTGCGGCCCAAGCCGCTGCCGCCGCACCGGCGGATGCGGCCCCGGCAACGGACAGCAGTGCCAACGACAACCTGAACGCAGTGCTGTGGATGCAGCGTGCGCAGGAATACCGGGCAATCACCGAGCAGACCTACCGTGCCGCAGCTGATCGCCTGGATGCGGCGCTGAAGGAGTCCCACTGGGATGCCCTGGTGCCGGAAGAGCGCGGCAACGATGCCAAGGGCCTGAAGCCGGCGGTGGTGCTGGACCTGGATGAGACCGTGCTGGACAACTCGCCCTACCAGGCGCGCCTGGTGCGCGATGGCAAGGAATACGACGAGATGACCTGGGACCAGTGGGTGGCCGAGAAGAAGGCCAAGGCGATTCCCGGCGTCGTTGATTTCGCCAGGGCGGCCAATGAAAAAGGCGTCACCCTGCTGTACATCTCCAACCGCGCCGTGCACCTGAAGGAGACCACCCTGGCCAACCTGCGTGCCGAGGGCCTGCCGGTTGCCGACGACAGCGTGTTCCTCGGCCTGGGGACCGTGGTGGAGGGCTGTGAGCAGGCCGGCAGTGAAAAGAACTGCCGCCGCCGCCTGGCCGGGCAACAGTACCGGGTGCTGATGCAGTTCGGTGACCAGCTCGGCGATTTCGTCGAAGTCACCGCCAACACCAACGACGGCCGCGATGCCCTGCTGCAGCAGTACCACGACTGGTTCGGCGAGCGCTGGTGGATGTTGCCGAACCCGACCTACGGCGGCTTCGAGCCGGCGCAGTTCAACAATGATTTCAGCCAGCCGCGCCAGGCCCGCCACGACGCAAAGCGTGCCGCGCTGGACTATGCGCCATGAGCCGCGGACCGCTGCCACTGCGTGATGACGAGCGCCTGATCTTCGCGCTGGACGTGCCCGACCGCGCGCAGGCGCTGGGGTGGGTGGATCGGCTGGGCGACAGCGTCGGCTTCTACAAGATCGGCATGGAGCTGCTGGCATCGGGTGAGTATTTCCAGGTGCTGGAGGAGCTGGCGCGCCGCGAGAAGCGGGTGTTCGTCGACCTGAAATTCTTCGACATTCCGGCCACCGCCGCGGCGGTCATCAAGCGCTTGGCGCAATGGCCGGTGAGCTACTGCACGATCCATGGCTGGCACCCGGCGATGATGGAGGCCTGTGCGGCCGTGGCTGGCGGCGACATGCGCCTGCTGGCGGTCACGGTGTTGACCTCGATGGGGCGCGAAGACCTGGCCCGGATGGGCATTGACCGCGAACCGGTGGATGTTGTCGTGGAACGCGCGCTGGCGGCGAAGGCGGCCGGTATCGACGGCGTGATCGCCTCCGGTCAGGAAGCGGCGCCGATCCGTACCGCGGCCGGCGCCGGGTTCTCCATCGTCTGCCCGGGGATCCGCCCGGACGGTCCGGCCGGTGATGACCAGAAGCGCACCGTCGGGGTGGCGCAGGCCTTCACCGACGGCGCCGATGCCATCGTGGTCGGGCGACCGATCCGGCTGGCGGCCGATCCGCAGGCTGCGGCACGGGCCATCCAGCAGGACATCAGTGCCGCACTGCGGCGCTGAGCGGCGCGCGGGGCCGGCTCAGTCCCCGGTCCAGGTAGCGCGGATGAAGTCCACGATCCCGGCACCGGCAAGGCGCGCGTACACGCCCGGGGAGTCGCCCCTCGCACAGCCGATTCCCCAGCTTACGACACCGAGCTGATCCCAGCTGCCCTCATCGCTGGCCAGGAACAACGGGCCACCGGAATCGCCCTGGCAGGAGTCCTTGCCCGAACGGCTGGCGCACAGCTCCACCTCGGCATCGACAGGCAGGCGACCCTGGTACAGCCGCTGGCATTCCGCAGTGGCGATGAAAGGAACATCCACTTCCTGCATCCGCAGCGGAAAATCCATGCCGCTGGCCAGGCTGCCCCAGCCGGCAACGGTGAGGCGTTGGCCGGGCTGTTCGAACGCCGCCCCTTCCAGGCCCGGCAGGCTGACCGGCCGCACATCGGCTATCGGTGTCCTCAGGCGGATCAGGGCCACGTCATTTTTATCGCCGGTGTAGGCGGGATGGACGTGGATGGCAGCCACGGCGTGGCGGCTGCCGGTGGCGCTGCCGAAATCGGTTGCACCGGCATGGACGTCGAGACTGCCGGGAGAGCGGCGCCACACGCAGTGGGCGGCCGTCAGTACCCACGATGGCGAGATCAGGGAGCCACCGCAGAAGTGGCCGGAGTAGAGCGAGCCCGCGCCGGCATTCTGCAGGCTGACGATGAAGGGATAGCGGCCGTCCGGGACATCGGTTCCGCCGACGATGGCAGGCTGCAGCGGCGCCTCACCCGCAGCCGGAGCGGCCATTGCATGCCAGGACAGGGCGCTGGCGATGACAAGCGAAAAGAAGGAACGCATGGTGGGACACCTCGGGTTCGGCAGTTTGCCGGGGCCTGTAGTGGGCGCCTCCGCGGGCGAGGGATCTGCCGCCTCGATCACGCATCCGGTGCATCCAGCGCAATACCTACACGTGCATCAGCCGGTCACCAGCATCCACTGATCCGCCGAGCGCCAGCCGTTGTGGTTCAATGGCCTGCACGCCGCGCGCGGCGTTGTGTCGCCACTGTCTTGCTGCTGACAGGCAACTCCGGTCAAGATGCAGGCCGGTCTGGGGAGTCCGAACCATCATGTCGAAGACGAAACGGCGCGCGCTGCGCCATGCGGGTGGGTGGACTTGCGCTGCCATGCTGCTGTTGGCGATGGCCGCCTGCCAGCGCGATGCGGTCGATGCCGCTCTGCCGCCCGCCGAACCCGTCGCGGCGGTGCAGGCGATGGCGCGTGCGATTGCCGACAACGACCTGGTGGCCTATGCCCGGTTGTCGGTACCACCGGCGCAGTACACGGCACTGGACCAGGCGTGGAGCCAGGGCCACAGCCGCTGGCCGCTGACCGAACTGCCGCTGCACGACCAGCTGCTGCCGATGTTGCAGGCCCTTTCCGCCGACGATGGCAGCCAGCGCCTGCAGCGCAGTTTCGACCGGCAACTGGCCGGGCAGACGGCCGCCGTGCGCCAGGCCGCGCAGTCCATGGGCTTGTTCGGCGTGCAGTACCTGCGCCATGAAACCAGCTTCACCGCCAGCCAGCAGGCGCACTACGTGCAGGTGGTGCAGACGCTGGCGGCGTGGGCGGCCGATGCGCCGATAAGCGACCGGGCGCGGGCACGGGCGAGCATCGCCGCGCTCACCAAGGCCGCCAGCGCGACCGGCTTCACCGACGATGCGCAGCTGCAGCAGGCCGGAATGGCGGCCAGCCTGGAGCGGCTGGGACCGTTCATCGCCACGCTGAAATCGGTGCTGGCCAGCTATGGGCTTGATCTGGACGCATCGATGCGCGGGATTGCCGGCGAGGTACTTTCCCGGCAGGGCGACAACGCCCTGGTACGCCTGCAGTATCCCTTGGCAGGAGAGACGATCACCCTGCAGATTCCGTTGACCCGCCGCGAGGGGCATTGGTACCTCACGCGTACGCTGGCCGATACCGACGCGCTGTTGCGCAACGCGCGCACGGCGCAGGCGGCCGTGGAAGCTGAATCCGTCTCGGCCATCGCACTTCCTGTTGAGACCGGGGACGATGAAAAGCCCGCGGCTACGCCATAATGATGCCGATGTCGAAACAGAATCCGCTGCCGTTCCCCGGCGAACAACCTGAGCAGACCCCTGCCGATCCGGCGCAGGTGTCCCCGATGACGATCGACGGCCCGGTGCCGGCGCATGTTGCCGCGCGCGCTGGCGCCGGCCGGCGTCCGTGGTGGGCGCGGCTGCTGGGTCGTCTGTTCGAGCCCTGGCTGTCGCTGGACATCGAACCGCAGGATCCCGGCCAGTACAACGACGGCCGCCCGGTGGTCTACGTGCTGGAGGATTACGGTCTGTCCAATGCGCTGATCCTGGACAAGGCCTGCCGCCAGGCCGGGCTGCCCTCGCCGCTGGTGCCGCTGCCCGGTGATCCCACCGGCCGCAAGCGCGCCTACGTGGCCCTGTCACGGCGCAGTTCGAGCAATTCCATCATCCCCGAACAGCGCGGCGCCAAGACCCACTCCGATTCGCTGGCCAAGGTGCTGCAGGCGCACCGGTCGCGCGACGAACTGGACGTGCACCTGGTGCCGGTGTCGATCTTCGTCGGCCGCGCGCCGGACAAGCAGAGCGGCTGGTTTGCCGTGCTGTTCTCTGAAAACTGGGCGCTGGTCGGACGCTTCCGCCGACTGCTGGCGGTGCTGCTGAACGGTCGCAGCACCATCGTGCGCTTCGCCCCGCCGATCTCGCTGCGGGCCACCGTGGATGAAGGGCTGGATCCGGAACGCACGGTGCGCAAGCTGCAGCGTGTGCTGCGCACGCATTTCCGCCGCATCCGCGAATCGGTGATCGGTCCTGACCTGTCCACCCGCCGCCTGCTGGTGGACCAGGTGCTGCAGGCCGAGCCGGTGCGTGAAGCGATTGCCGCCCAGGCCCGCCGCGACAACAGCAAGCCGGCCGACGCGTGGAAGAAGGCGCACGCCTACGCGTGGGAAATCGCCGCCGATTACTCCAGTCCGGTGGTGCGTTCGGCCAGCTTCATGCTGAGCCACGTGTGGAACCGCATCTATGCCGGCGTGCTGGTCCACCACCTTGACAAGTTCAAGGCGGCCGCGCCCGGCCACGAGGTGGTGTACGTGCCCAGCCATCGCAGCCACATGGACTACCTGCTGCTGTCCTACCTGTTGTACGACCGCGGTATCGTGCCGCCGCACATCGTGGCCGGCATCAACCTCAACCTGCCGGTGGTCGGCACGTTGCTGCGCAAGGGCGGCGCGTTCTTCATCCGCCGCTCGATCCGCGGCAACGCGCTGTATTCGGCGGTGCTGAGCGAATACGTCGCCCAGCTCGTCGCCGGCGGCTATTCCATCGAATATTTCGTCGAAGGCGGCCGCTCGCGTACGGGTCGCCTGCTGCAGCCCAAGGGCGGCATGATCTCGATGACGCTCAAGGCATTCCTGCGCCAGCCGCGCAAGCCGGTGCTGTTCCAGCCGATCTACATCGGTTACGAAAAACTGATGGAAGGCAGCAGCTACCTCGACGAGCTGACCGGCCGGCCCAAGGAAAAGGAATCGATCTGGTCGCTGCTGTGGGGCATCCCGAAGGTGCTGAAGCAGAACTTCGGCCAGGTGGTGGTGAACTTCGGCGAACCGATCGCGCTCAACGACGTGCTGGCCGAAAAGGCCCCTGAGTGGGATGGTCGTGCGGTCGCCGAGGATGAAAAGCCGGCATGGCTGTCCACTACCGTGGATACCCTGGCCGAACGCATCCAGGTGCGCATCAACGGTGCCGCCGACGTCAACCCGATCAACCTGCTGGCGTTGGCGCTGCTGTCCACGCCCAAGCACGCCATGGGCGAGGCCGACCTGATCGCGCAGATCCAGCTGTGCAAGACGCTGCTGGAGGAAATGCCGTACTCGGACCGGGTGACGGTCACCCCGCATTCGCCGGAGCGGATCATCGCCCACGCCGAAGAAATCAACGTGCTGACCCGGGTCAAGCATCCGCTGGGCGACGTGCTGAGCGTGAGCGGGGACACCGCCGTGCTGCTCAGCTACTTCCGCAACAACGTGCTGCACCTGTTCACCGCTTCGTCGTGGGTCGCGTGCTGTTTCCAGAACAACCGGCGCATGGGCCGCGCCGGCCTGGTGCGCCTGGGGCGTTCGGTGTACCCCTTCCTGCAGGCCGAACTGTTCCTGCCGTGGTCCGAAGACGAGTTCGGCCAGCGCATCGAACAGACCATCGACCTGTTCATCCGCGAGGGCCTGCTGCAGCAGGTCGGCGAGGATGAGGGCGGCGTGCTGTCGCGCAATACCGGACAGACCGACGAGGTGTTCCGCCTGCGTGCGATCGGCCACTCCCTGCAGCAGGCATTCGAGCGTTACTACATCGCCATTTCGGTGCTGGTGAAGAATGGTCCCGGCACGCTGGGTGCGGCGGAACTGGAAAGCCTGTGCCAGCAGGCCGCGCAGCGCCTGAGCCTGCTGTACGCGCCGGCGGCACCGGAGTTCTTCGACAAGACCCTGTTCCGTGGATTCATCCAGAAGCTGCGCGAACTGCGGCTGGTCTGGCCGGACGAGAACAGCCGTCTGTTGTTCGACGAGCGCCTGGACGGTTGGGCAAAGGATGCCAAGTTCATCCTCGGCCGCGAGCTGCGCCACACCATTGAACGGGTGAGCCCGGAAGCGGCCCGGCCGGAAGAAACCGTGCCGCAGGACTGATCAGGCAGGGCGTGGCGACCAACGGTCGCCACCCACCGGAAGTGCCCAGGCCGGGGCACCCACCGGAAGGGCTCAGGCCGGCTCGTCGGGGATCTGCAGGCTTTCCAGCCGCGTGATGCAGTCTTTCAGCTGCAGCCGGTGACGCTTGAGCCGCTTGGACTCCAGGTCGTCTTCGCCATTGGCCGCCATGCGCGTGATGCGTTCGTCCAGCGCGCGGTGGTCGGCGCGCAGCGCGAGCAGGCGCTCGGTGATTTCTGCGGGAGTGTAGATGTCCACCCGTCGAGCATACACAGCGCGGGTGACCACCGGGAGAACCGCCGCTCCGGAGGCCTCCGAAGCACGCATGCCAGCCGGTAGAATGGACGGATGACCGACGTCCTGTCCCTGCCCGATCCGTTGCCGCGCGTGCCCCGCGAGGCCGGCGCGCAGGCGGACGTGCTGGCGCGCGCACTGCGTCGGCAGGTCGGCCAGGCCATCGCCGATTACGGCATGATCGGGGCGGGCGACAAAGTGATGGTGTGCCTGTCCGGCGGCAAGGACAGCTATACCCTGCTGGACATGCTGCTGCAGCTGCAGCGCAGGGCGCCGGTTCGGTTCGAGCTGGTCGCGGTGAACCTGGACCAGAAGCAGCCGGGGTTTCCCGCGCATGTGCTGCCGGCGTACCTGGAGCGGCTGGGAGTGGCGTACCAGATCATCGAACAGGACACCTATTCGGTGGTCAGCCGGGTGATTCCCGAAGGGCGCACGCAGTGTTCACTGTGCTCCCGGCTGCGCCGTGGCGCGCTGTACCAGCATGCCGCCCGCCATGGCTTCACCCGGATCGCGCTGGGGCACCACCGCGATGACATGGCGGCGACGTTCCTGATGAACCTGTTCCACCATGCCAAGCTGTCCGGCATGCCGCCCAAGCTGCGCAGCGACGATGGCCAGCACGTGGTGATCCGGCCGCTGGCCTATGTGCGCGAGCGGGACATCGCGCAGTACGCGCAGGCACGCCGCTTCCCGATCATCCCGTGCACGCTGTGTGGCAGCCAACCCAACCTGCAGCGTCGCCAGATAGGCCAGCTGCTGGCGCAGTGGGATAGTGACCATCCGGGGCGCGTGGAGCAGATCGCCCGTGCACTGGCCAGCGTGGAACCGTCGCAGCTGGCGGACCTGGACCTGTTTGATTTTCATTCCCTGGAGCGTCGCCACCGCGACGCACCTCCTGAGACGCCGATGGCCGACGATGGCCACGGCGCCCTTCACTCCTGAATCCGGAATTCCATGTTCTTTCGCAACCTGACCTTCTTCCGTTTCCCCACCGCCACCGATTTCTCCAACGTGGACACCCAGTTGCCGAATGCCCTGCTCAAGCCGGTCGGCCCGCTTGAGATGAATTCGCGTGGCTTCATTTCCCCGTTCGGCCGCGAAGAGAAGGAACAGTTCTCCCACCGCATCGAAGAGCATCTGT
The DNA here is from genome assembly GCF_002836635.1 of Stenotrophomonas sp. Bg11-02. Lineage (NCBI taxonomy): Bacteria > Pseudomonadati > Pseudomonadota > Gammaproteobacteria > Lysobacterales > Lysobacteraceae > Stenotrophomonas > Stenotrophomonas sp. Bg11-02. The sequence goes on along the minus strand of NZ_PJAY01000071.1, from coordinate 136,778 downwards.
GGCTGACCGTCGGCGGCGAAGACAAGATCCTGCCGGGCGCGGTGGTCAACGACCTGCTGGAGCGCAAGCTGGAGGAAATCGAGTCCAACGAAGGGCGTCGTCCCGGCGGCCGCGAACGCAAGCGCATGAAGGATGACCTGCTGCACGAACTGCTGCCGCGCGCCTTCGTCAAGAACTCGCGCAACGATGCTTTCATCGACCTCAAGCATGGCTACGTCGCAGTGGACTGCTCCAGTCGCAAGACCGCCGAGTACTTCATGTCCGACATCCGCGGGCTGCTGGGCAGTTTCCCGGCGATGCCACTGAACGCCGAAGTGGCGCCACGTTCGATCCTCACCGGCTGGATTGCCGGCGAACCGCTGCCGACCGGCCTGTCGCTGGGCGAAGAGTGCGAAATGAAGGACCCGGTGGAGGGCGGTGCCGTGGTCAAGTGCCAGCACCAGGAACTGCGCTGCGACGAGATCGACAAGCACTTGGACGCGGGCAAGCAGGTCACCAAGCTGGCCCTGGTGTTCGAAGACAACCTGTCCTTCGTGATCGGCGATGACCTGATCGTGCGCAAGCTGAAGTTCCTCGATGGCGCGCTGGACCAGCTGGAGCATTCGGACGATGACGGCCGTCGTGCCGAGCTGGATGCACGCTTCGCACTGCAGAGCGCCGAGATCCGTCGCCTGTTCCTGCTGCTGGAAGAGGCCTTCAAGCTGAGCAAGGCGGACTGAACAGGGTGGGGTGGACGTTGCTGACATCGCGCCGTCCGTGGCGGCGTATGCTGGTGGCATGAGTCGCCTGCTCCGCCGCCTGCTGTCCCCTGCACCCAGTGCCACCGTGCAGCGCGATACCGTGCGACTGCGGCTGGACGATGCGGAGATTGATGTGCTGCGCGTGCGCGATCCGCGTGCGCGTCGCATCAAGCTCAGCGTGGACGAACGCGGTGCGCGGCTGACGCTGCCGCTGCGTGCCAGCCTGCAGACCGGCGAGCGGTTCCTTGAGCAGCATCGGGGCTGGCTGTCCGAGCAGCTGCAGCACTACCGCTCTGATCGCATGCCGCCGCCGCTTGTGCCGGGCGAGCCTGGACTGTTGCCACTGCGCGGTGAACTGATTCCGCTGCGCTGGCAGGAAGCACGCTACGCCAAGCTGGAGGTGGACGAACAGGGCGCGTGCGTGCACTGGCCGGCGCGCGCCACCCCGACCACGCTCAAGCGCCTGCTGCGCGAGTTCTATGAAGCGCAGACGCGCGCCGACGTAGGACGCTGGCTGCCGCGCTACCTGCCTGGCCTGCCACGCGCGCCGACGCGTATCCGGCTGAAAGTGATGTCCTCGCAATGGGGATCACTGGCCCCCGACGGCAGCATGGCACTGGACCTGGCACTGGTCCTGGGCAAGCCGGAAGCGTTCGAGTACGTCCTCGTCCACGAACTCTGCCACCTGCTGCAGGCCAACCACTCGCCCGCCTTCTGGCACGAAGTCGAACAACGCTTCCCCGCCTGGCGCCAACAACGCGACTACTTCCAGCAGGAAGGCCGCAGATTGAAGGCAATGCTAAGGCAACTGCTGTAACCCGCCTGCGGCGAGCCACAGCAGTCGCCCACGCATTCCACCTTATCCCCCCGCCTGCGGCGCGCCCCCTTGAACAACAAGGGGGCTCCCGCACAGCAGGAATACCGCTGCCGCCTGCGCCGGGCCACAGCAGTCGCCCACGCATTTCCCCCATCCCCCATTGCCCGGGCACCCGTGAACCGTCAGGGCGCCGGGTGGGCAGGCCAGGCAGGACCGTCTGTTCGCATGGATGCGAACAGCGAGCCTCCATGGACGGATTCACGGCGTGTCCTGCCTGGCCTGCCCACCCGGCGCCTCACACGTAGACGAACGCGCCTTACACGTAGCCAGCTTCAAAAACGCCGCGCCGCCGCAGAAGCCCACCGCGCCGCCACCCGCGGCGAAGTGATGCACACCGCCAGGTCGGTCACCGTGGTCACCGCCCGCTCCAGCAGCTGGATGTCGGCTTCATGCTGCCGCGCCACGTGCGGATCTTCGAAGAACACCGCGCGCTGGCAGCGCCCCTCCAGCACCTGGTCGGCGATCTGTGCATCACCGCCCATCGGGCCACTCTGGTAGCGCGTCACCCACGGCGTATCGGCCGGCCAGCCGCGGCTCCACGCCAGTTCATTCAAGCGCTGGCCGGTGGTGCCGGTACCGATCCGCGAAGCAAACCGCGACAGCACGGCGAAGTGTTCGTCGGCGAATGCCAGCATCGCCGGCTTCATCGCATCGTGCGCGATCAGCGCCAGGGTCTGCCCTTCGAACCGGTGCAGGTCGTCCGCGGCCGCATCGGCGGCGAAGCCGGCGTGCAGGCGCTCCACCTCCACCCAGTCGCGCGCGCTGGCCACGGTGGAAATGAAGGGCTTGGCATGGATCACGCACTGGCGCTTGAGCGCGATCGCCTCCGGGAAAATCGATGACGGATCGACCGGATCGATCAGGTAGATGGCGCCGTCCAGGCTGCGCTCGGCGCCCATGCCGACCACCTCGGCCACCAGCTTCATCAGCCCGCCGTCGCGGCCATACGGATACTGCCGGACCAGCGGATCGCCCCGCAGCGGACCATGCTGCTGGATCGCATCGAAGGTGCGGCCCACCGCGTGCAGCGAACACTGCAGGTCACGCAGGCCCGCCTCACTGGCGCGCAGGAAGCGGAACAGGGCCGCTTCGCCATCATGGTGGTGCAGCCGGTTGGCGGCCAGTCCAAGTCGCATACGGAGATTCTCCAGGGGGCACTGCCGAAGTGTATGCGCTGGATCACGCCGGGCGTCGTCGTTTATGCAGCAATCCTGATGGTGCCCAGCGATGAGCCTGCTAGCGTCGGTGGATCCTGGATTGCGGAAAAGGACATCTTCGTGACGCCGTGCGTTGTCACCGTCTGCCTCGCCCTGGGATCATTCATGCTGCCGGCGCCGACGCGGGGGCCGCTCGTCGTTGCGGGCCTGTTGCTGGCGCTTGCCGGCATCGCCCTCGTGCAGGCGAACGGCTACTGGCGGCTGCGCGACGAAGTCCGCCGCAGCCGTGACGTGCAGCGACTGATCGACGAGGTATCTAGGAACCTGCCGGTGGTCGTGTTCCAGGCGCGGCGCGCGCGCGACGGAGAAATCCACATCGAACTGTTGGCCGGGGACACGCCGCAGCTGTTCAGTGCAACGCCGCGCGAACTACAGGACGATCCTTCGCGCATCCTTGCCGCCATCCATGCCGCTGACCACAAGCGGGTGCTGTCGGTGTTGCTGCGCGCGGTGCGTCGCATCTGTCCGGTGGCGCTGCGTTTTTCCGCCGAAGGCGTACGCGGGCCACGGCATGTCGCCATGCACGCATGGCCCCGTCTGGAAGCATCCAGCGAGCAGTGCTGGACGGGTTACTGGATGGACGTGTCCGACGCCGACGCCCGTGCACAGGCGATCCTCCGCGCGCATGCGCAGGCCGCTGCGGATGCGGCCGAGCGTGAGCAGATGGTCTCCAGCCTGGGGACGGGGATCGGCGCACCGATGCACGTGCTGCTGCAGCGCCTGGCACGGCTGCGGGGTGCACCGCTGGACGCGCACCAGCGTGCGGTGATGGCCACCCTGGACGACGCCGCGTCGATGCTGGGACGCATCCTGGACGACGTTGCCGCTCTGTCCGCAGGGCGCGCCGAGGGCATGGACCTGCAGGACGGGCCGGTCGACCTGCGCGCGCTGGTGCAGAGCGTGGAGGCCCTGCTGCGGCCGGTCGCACAGTCCAAGGGTCTGTACCTGCACCAGCGCGTGGGAGCACGGGTGGCCCCGCAGCTGCTGGCCGATGCCACCCGCCTGCGGCAGGTGCTGTTCAACCTGGTCGGCAATGCGATCAAGTTCACCCGCCACGGCGGTGTATCGCTGTCCCTGCAAGCGCTCGAAGACACCGCCCACGCGCAGCGGTTGCGGCTGGTCGTGGCCGATACCGGGGTGGGCATCGCGTTGGAGCGGCAGGAGGCGGTGTTCGAGCCGTTTGCCCAGGCCGAGCGTTCCACGACGCGCCAGCATGGCGGGTCCGGGCTGGGACTGGGCATCTGCCGCCAGCTGGTCACCGCGATGGGCGGCACGCTGGCCCTGCGCAGTGTGCCCGGCCAGGGCACGGTGGTGGAAATCGAACTGGAACTGCAGCACGCCCCGGTGCCGCTCGCAGGTGATGCCGTGGCGAGCAACCTTGCCGATCCTGGCTGCGGGCCGGACGCATCGCGGCGCAGCGGATCGTCGCCCCGCGTGCTGGTTGCCGAAGACCATCCGACCCAGCAGCTGTTGATGCAGTGGTGGCTGCGCGGCATGGGCCTGGATGTGGAAGTGGCCGGCGATGGCCTGCAGGCGCTGGCGTCGTGGCGCCGCGACCCACCCCGGCTGCTGTTCACCGATGAGCAGATGCCCGGCCTCAACGGTGCCGGGCTGGTGCAGCACATCCGCCGCGAAGAACAGCAGCGGGGCCGTGCGCCCGGGCCCATCATCGGCATGACCGCCGATATCGACGGTATGCGGGGGATGGCCCTGGACCACCTGCTCGCCAAGCCGATCAGCCGGCGCACGCTGCACGATGCGATCGCCAAGGTCGCGCCCGGGCTGTTGGCCGCTGGCGCTGCGCCGGCAGCACCGTGTGCCGGGGTGGAATGCAGCGATGCGCCGACCCTGGCGTCATTGGTGGCCCGCTTCGGTACGGAGGACGCCGCCCGCCAGCTGGTACAGACGCTGCGCGCCAGCCTGGAAGAGGACGGGGCGGCACTGCAGGAGGCGTGGCACCGGGCGGACCAGCGCATGGCCTCGCAGCGGCTGCATCGCATGGCCGGCGGCGTGGGCAGCCTCGGACTGGCGGCGCTGTCCACCCACCTGCGCGAGCCGAACGAGGCGCAGGTACCGCCATCGCGCGCCCAGCGCGACCAGTTGCATCACCGCCTGCAGCGCTGCATCGCGCACCTGCGCCAGCTGGAAGGCTAGCGCAGCTGCGCGCAGGGTCACGCCAGCAGCAGGCGCACGATGCTGGCCGCAGCATCGCGCCCTTCGGCTACCGCGGTCACCACCAGGTCCGCACCGCGTACGGCATCGCCGCCGGCGAACAGCCGCGGGTGTGCGGTCTGGAACGGCAGGCGGTCCTTGCCGCCCACCTGCAGGCGACCGTTGCCGGTGGATTCCACGCCGTGCGCGGACAGCCATTCCGGCGCGCTGGGCGAGAAGCCGAAGGCGATGATCACCACGTCGGCTTCCAGCAGCGATTCGCTGCCCTCGATCGGCACCGCGGCCTGGCGGCCATCGGCATCGGGCGCGGCCAGTCGCGTCTCCACTACGGTCACGCCGATTGCCTCATCGTCGGCACCGGCTTCGATCGACAGCGGCTGGCGGTTGAACAGGAAGCGCACGCCTTCTTCGCGGGCATTGGCGACCTCGCGCGCGGAGCCGGGCATGTTGGCTTCGTCGCGGCGGTAGGCGCAGGTAACGCGCGCCGCACCCAGGCGGATGGCGCTGCGCACGCAGTCCATGCCGGTATCGCCGCCGCCCAGCACCACCACGCGCTTGCCGGTGAGGTCGGGCAGGCTGATCTGGTCTTCCCAGCCGGCGATCGGGCGGCCCTGCGGATTGTCGCCGCTGACGATGCGGGCGTTCTGTACCAGGAACGGCAGTGCCGGCAGCACACCTTTCAGGTCCTGCCCATCCAGCCCGCCGTCGGTATAGCGGTAGGCACCGGTACCCAGGAACACCGCATCGTGTCGCTGCAGCAGGTCATCCACGGTGACATCGCGGCCGATCTCCACGCCCAGCCGGAACTGCACGCCCATGCCTTCCAGCACCTCGCGGCGCTTGCGGATCACGTCCTTGTCCAGCTTGAAGCTGGGGATGCCGAACTGCAGCAGCCCGCCGATCTGTTCGTAGCGGTCGTATACCACCGCGGTGATGCCGGCACGCGCCAGGCGGTCGGCGCAGGCCAGCCCAGCCGGTCCGGCACCCACCACCCCCACCGTGCGCCCGGTGGGCTCCACCGCGCTCAGGTCCGGACGCCAGCCGCGTGCCAGCGCGGTATCGACGATGTATTTTTCCACCGCCCCGATGGTCACCGCGCCGAATTCCTCCAGCGTGCAGCTGCCTTCGCAGAGGCGGTCCTGCGGGCACACCCGGCCACACACTTCCGGCAGCGGGTTGGTGCTGTGGCACAGCGTGGCGGCTTCTTCGATGCGGTTTTCCTGCACCAGCTGCAGCCATTGCGGGATCGCGTTGTGCACCGGGCATTTCCAGCTGCAGTACGGGTTGCCGCAGTCCAGGCAGCGGCCGGCCTGGTACTGCGCCTCCTCCTTGCCGAACTTGCCGTACAGCTCGCCCCAGTCGCCGGAGGTGCGGAGTTCCACCGGGATGCGCTGCGGCATCGTCCGGGGCAGGTCGAGGAACTGGAAAGCGTGCTTGCGACTCATGGCGGGCTCTGCCTTTCGGCTTGGAGGTGCTGCCGGCCAGCGACCGGCACTACCGATGAAAAGGGCGGGGTCATGCGGCGCGGCGCAGGGTTTCGGTCAGCGATTCGATGCTGGCGGCCTTGGGCTTCACCAGCCAGAACTTGCCAATGTAATCGCGGAACTCGTCCATGATCTGCTGGGCCCAGATGCTGCCGGTCAGCTCGCGGTGGCGGCCGATCAGCCGATGCAGGTGCTGGCGGTAGTTCTCGAAGCCTTCGGCGGAAACGCGGTGGATGTCGATCAGCTCGTGGTTGTAGCGGTCGACGAAATCACGGTCCACGTCCAGCACGTAGGCCAGCCCGCCGGTGAAGCCGGCGCCGAAGTTCAGGCCGACCTTGCCCAGCACCAGCACCACGCCGTCGGTCATGTATTCGCAGCAATGGTCACCGGCGCCTTCGATCACCGCCAGCGCGCCGGAGTTGCGCACCGCGAAGCGCTCGCCGGCCCGCCCGGCAGCGAACAGCTCGCCACCGGTGGCCCCGTACAGGCAGGTGTTGCCGATGATCGCGGTGCTGCGGGCTTCGAAGCGCGCGCCGCGTGGCGGACGCACCACCAGCCGGCCGCCGGCCATGCCCTTGCCCACGTAGTCGTTGGCTTCGCCTTCCACTTCCAGGTGCAGGCCACCGACGTTGAAGGCACCGAAACTCTGCCCGGCGGTGCCGCGGAAGCGCAGCTCCAGCGGTGATTCGGCCATGCCCTGGTTGCCGTGCGCGCGGGCGATGGTGCCTGACAGGCGGGTGCCGATGCTGCGGTCGGTGTTGTGGATCAGGAAGCGATGGTCGCCGCCGCGCTTGTGCGCGATGGCATCGGCCAGCAGCCCGTCCATCTGCGTGGCCAGGCTGTCCGGCGATTCGTACAGGCGCTGGGCGGCGCAGTGGCTGCCTTCGTAGCTGGCATCGGCGAGCAGCCGCGACAGGTCCACGCGCACGCCTTCGCGCGGCGCGGCATCGATCTGCCGCAGCAGTTCGGTGCGGCCGACGATCTCCTGCAGCGAACGCACGCCCAGGTGGGACAGCCAGCCGCGCACTTCCTCGGCCAGCAGCCTGAAGAAGTTCTCCACGCGTTCGGGCTGGCCGGTGAAGTAGTTCTCGCGCAGGCGCTCGTCCTGGGTGGCCACGCCGGTGGCGCAGTTGTTGAGGTGGCAGATGCGCAGGTACTTGCAGCCCAGCACGATCATCGGACCGGTGCCGAAGCCGAAGCTGTCCGCGCCGAGGATGGCCGCCTTGACCACGTCCAGGCCGGTCTTCAGGCCGCCATCGGTCTGCAGGATGGTGCGCGCGCGCAGATCGTTGCCGACCAGCGCCTGGTGCGCTTCGGCCACGCCCAGTTCCCACGGCACGCCGGCGTAGCGGATGGAACTCACCGGCGAGGCGCCGGTGCCGCCGTCGTGGCCGGAGATGGTGATCAGGTCGGCGCCGGCCTTGACCACGCCGGCGGCGATCGTGCCCACGCCGGCATGGCTGACCAGCTTCACCGACACCAGCGCGGTCGGGTTGACCTGCTTGAGGTCGTAGATCAGCTGGGCCAGGTCTTCGATGGAGTAGATGTCGTGGTGCGGCGGCGGCGAGATCAGGCCGATGCCCGGCTTGGCGTAACGCAGGCGGGCGATCAGTTCGTTGACCTTGTGGCCGGGCAGCTGGCCGCCCTCGCCGGGCTTGGCGCCCTGGGCGACCTTGATCTGCAGCACTTCGGCGTTGACCAGGTATTCGGCGGTGACACCGAAGCGACCCGAAGCCACCTGCTTGATCTTCGAACGCTTCTCGGTGCCATAGCGGGCGGGGTCTTCGCCGCCTTCGCCGGAGTTGCTGCGGCCACCCAGGCGGTTCATCGCGATGGCCAGCGCTTCATGCGCTTCCGGCGACAACGCACCCAGGCTGATCGCCGCGGTATCAAAGCGCGGGAACAGTTCGCTGGCCGGCGCCACCTCGTCCAGCGGCGTCGGCGTGGCGGCCGGCACCAGCTGCAGCAGGTCGCGCAGCGCGGACGGCGGACGTGCATGCACGGCATCGCAGTACGCCTGCCAATGCGCCGGATCGCCCGAGCGCGAGGCGCGCTGCAGGGTCATGACCACGTCCGGGTTGTACATGTGGTATTCGCCGCCGTGCACGTACTTCAGCAGGCCGCCGACGTCCGGCTGCACCTGGTCGTCCCAGGCCTGCACGGTCAGTTCGCGCGCTTCGGCATCCAGCCGCGCGAAGCTGACGCCGCCGACCCGCGAGGGCGTCTCCGGGAAGCACAGCTCGACCACGTCCGGCTCCAGCCCGACGATCTCGAACAGCTGCGCGCCGCGGTAGCTGGCCACGGTACAGATGCCCATCTTGGAGATGATCTTGGACAGCCCCTTGTACACGCCCTTGCGGTAACGGCGGCCGATCTGCGACTGCTCGCCGCCCTTGCTGAGCTTGAGGATGCCGCGGCGCCCGAGGTCGAACAGGGTCTGGTAGGCCAGGTACGGATACACCGCGGTGGCGCCGAAACCGAGCAGGCAGGCCATGTGGTGCGGATCGCGCGCAGTGCCGGTTTCCAGGATCAGGTTCACCTCGCAGCGCAGCCCGGTGTTGCACAGGTGGTGGTGCACCGCGCTGGTGGCCAGCAGGGCATGCACCATCGGCCGGTCGGCCACCGGGTAGCGATCGGACAGCAGCAGCATGACGATGCCATCGCGCGCGGCCTGTTCGGCCTCGGCACAGATGCGCTCGATGCCGGCCCGCAGGCCTTCTTCTTCGCTGTAGGACAGGTCGATCAGCCGGTTGGCGTCGGCGTACTGCTCCATCTTCAGCAGCTGGCGCAGCTTGCGCTGGCTCAGCACCGGCGAATTGAGGATGACGTGGTTCACCGTCTCCGCGCCGGCGTGGAAGATGTTGGTCTCCTTGCCGAGCTGGGTGGACAGGGACATCGCGCAGTCTTCGCGCAGCGGGTCGATCGGCGGGTTGGTGACCTGCGCGAAGGCCTGGCGGAAGTAGTCGTACAGCGGACGGCTGCGCTGGCTCAGCACTGCCATCGGCGTGTCATCGCCCATCGAACCGGTGGCTTCCTGCTCGGTCTCCGCCAGCGGGCGCAGCACCTGCTCCACTTCCTCGGTGCTGAGCTGGTACAGCTTGTGGTAGCTGCGCAGGGTGCGGGCGTCGAACGGTTCTTCCACCAGCGAAGGATCGATCAGTTCGGTCTGCAGGTAGGTCACGCCCTGCTGCAGCCACTGCTTGTACGGCGCGCGTCCGCGGTTGATGCGGTCCACCGCCTCCGAATCGAGCAGGTCGCCGCGCTTGAGGTCGATGGCGATCATCTCGCCCGGCCCCAGCTTGCCCTTGCGCACCACGCGTTCGGTCGGCACTTCCCACACGCCGGCTTCGGAGGCGACCAGGAAGTGGCGGTCGGAGGTAAGCATCCAGCGCGCCGGGCGCAGGCCATTGCGGTCCAGCGTGCACACCGCGTAGCGGTCGTCGCAGGCGACGATGCCGGCCGGGCCGTCCCACGGCTCGCTGTTGAGCCCGTGGAATTCGTAGAACGCGGCGAGGTCGGGGTCCTTGAATTCCAGCGACTGGGTCGCCGGCGGGACCAGGATGCGCAGCGCCTGGATCAGCTCCATGCCCGCGCTGACCATCAGCTCCAGCATGTTGTCCAGGCTCTGCGAGTCCGAGCCGTGCATGGAGATCACCGGATCGAACTCGGCGATGTCGAAGCGCGGAGTCTTCCACACCTTGCTGCGCGCTTGCGCCCAGCGGCGGTTGCCTTCAATGGTGTTGATCTCGCCGTTGTGGGCGAGCATGCGGAACGGATGCGCCAGCGGCCAGCGCGGCAGCGTATTGGTGGAGAAACGCTGATGGAACACGATAGCGCTGGAGGCCAGGTCGCTGCGCTGCAGGTCCAGGAAGAAGCGCGACAGCTTGTCCGGCAGCACCATGCCCTTGTAGCTGATCGCGTTCGGGCTGAGCGTGGTGACGTAGTAATCGGCGTGGTCGCGCAGCGACTGTTCGCTGCGGCGACGCGCCAGGAACAGGGCCAGGGTGAAGCCGGCATTGTCCTGCGCTTGGCCGGCATCGACGAAGACCTGTTCGATGCGCGGCAGCGTATCGCGTGCCAGCTGTCCACAGACGCTGGGATCGGTCGGCACCACGCGCCAGCCGCGCGGCTGCGTGCCGGCCTTGGAGAGCTCCGCTTCCAGCGCGGCGCGGCACTGTGCGGCGGCGGTTTCATCGTGCGGCAGGAACACCACGCCGGCAGCGAAGCACGCGCCGACGTTGATGCCCGCTTCGGCGGCGATGGCTTTCAGGAACGCCTGCGGGCGACGCAGCAGCAGGCCGCAGCCGTCGCCGGTCACGCCGTCGGCGGCGACGCCACCACGGTGGGTCATCCGCGAAAGCGCGGCGATGGCGGTATCCACGAGCAGCCGGGACGGCTGGTCATCCAACTGGGCGACCATGCCGAAACCACAGGCATCGCGCTCGTGTCGTGGGTCGTAAAGCCCGTGGCGGTTGCGGGGGGCCATCTTTGCCTCTTGGTCAGGTGAGCGGGGACTCCTGAGCCTGCCCACAGGACGCGCCGTGACCACTGGAATGAGGCTGCCGTACCGGGACGGCAGGGAAAAGCGAAGTGGCGTCCTGGCGTTGGTCGATGCGACCGTTCCCCCGGCAGGGCCGATGCCCGTGCGGTGGCGTGCCTCCCCTGGCGCTCGCCAAGCGCTTTCGCGCTCACTCCAGGAGACAGGGCGCGCTACCTGGAGCGCGCGGGATGCCACCGGATGCTTCGACTAGACCATAGATGGTGCGATGCCGCAACACACGGTTGCACGCGCAACCAAGGCGCTGGCAAGTGCTTGCCAGCGCTGGGGAAATCAGCCGCAGCGAAGGCCGCTGACCACGTCCTTCTCGTCAACTTCCACGTTCAGGCGCTCGCCCACGAACTCCATCGTGGTCATGTCGCCGGGGCGCAGCACGCGCAGCGATTTCGCGCTGGCATCCTGCTGGGCCTGGCTGCCGAGTGCATCGGTATAGGCCTGGCCGACCAGGCTCTGCACCTGGGTGGCATCGCAGTTGCCGATCGGTGGGGCTTCGGTCGCCTTGCCGGCTTCGTCGGCAGGGGCGGTGGCCTTTTCAGCGGCCTGCTGGGCCTGGGCGGTGACCGCATCCTGTTCGTCCATCGGCGGTGCCGAACAGGCGGCCAGCAACAGGGTGGCGGGGAGCAGGAGCAGGAAGGGGCGCGCCAGGCGCGGCAACTGCAGGAACGGCATGCGGACTCCAGGAACGTTCAAGGTGACAAAGGCGTGAGCATAGCGGCTGTTGGCCGCCCACGTGTTTGTGTTGCGTTATTGACGCGGCGTGCTCGGTGCGACCGCCACACTGCGCGCATGAGCCCACCCCCCGCAACCCCTGAAAAAGCCGCCGCCCGCGCTGCCGGACTGCGTTACGTGGACGACAGCCAGCCTGGCTACCAGCGGCGTCGGGCGGGAAAAGGATTCAGCTACCGCGACCCGGCCGGACACGTCGTGCGCGACGCCGAGGTGCTGGCCCGCATCCGTTCGCTGGCCGTGCCCCCGGCCTATACCGACGTGTGGATCTGCCCCTGGCCCAACGGTCATCTGCAGGCAACCGGGCGTGACGCACGGGGTCGCAAGCAGTACCGCTACCACCCCGACTGGGCGCGGGTACGCGGGGAGGGCAAGTTCGACCGCATCATCGCCTTCGGCGAGGCCCTGCCGAAGCTGCGCCGACACCTGCGCAACGACCTGAAGCGTGCGGGATTCCCGCGCGAGAAGGTCCTTGCGATCGTGGTAGCGCTTCTGGCCGAAACGCTGGTGCGTGTTGGCAATGAAACCTATGCGCGCGAAAACAAATCCTTCGGCCTGACCACGCTGCGCAACCGCCACCTGGCGCTGGTGGCGGGCGGCCGGGTGCAGATGCGCTTCCGCGGCAAGTCCGGCCAGCACCACGAAGTGGAGATCGGCGACAGACAGCTGGCCAGGCAGGTGCGAAGCATCCAGCAGCTGCCCGGGCAGGCGCTGTTCCAGTACCGCGATGACGATGGCACGCTGCAGCCGGTGGATTCCGGTGAGGTCAATGACTACCTGCGCGAGGTGATGGGCGAGGAGTTCACCGCCAAGGACTTCCGCACCTGGGGCGGCACCGTGGAAGCGTTGCGGGCGTTCGCCGCCACCGAGCTGCCCGAGCCCGCCAGCAAGACCGCACTGGCGGCGGCGCAGCGCGAGGTGGTGTGCAAGGTTGCCGACCTGCTCGGCAATACGCCGGCGGTGTGCCGCAAGGCCTACATCGATCCCAGCGTGTTCGACGGCTGGGAGCGGGGTGAGCTGGTCGCGCTGGCCGGCCTGCGGGGGCCGCGCCAATGGGAACAGGCGACCCTGCGCTACCTGCGCAGGGCGCGCCGGGTGGCGGCAAAGGTCAGCCGCAGTAAATCGCGGTGATGTTGTTGGTGCGGCCGGTTTCAATCGTCAACCGTTCGCCGCCTTCATGCGCGGCACCAGCGGCCGGATCGGCGCTGCCGCTGGCGGTGGGGCCACTGCGCTCGCGGCTGCCGCGCAGCACCTGCACCTGCAGGCTGTCACTGTCCACGCGGGCGCGTTCCACGGTCGCCGCCGAGGCCGCCAGGCCGACCGCGCCCTGCACCTTGTCCAGATGGCACTGGCCTGAAACCACGCCGTCGATCGGCTGCACCTGGGCCACCGGCGTGCTGCTGCAGGCGGCCACGGAAACGGCCATCGCGGCCACGCTGAGATAACGGATCATCGTTGCAGCTCCAATCAGGTTCGAGGCGCCCAGACTGACGCCTGCGGCGTGGTGCCGGGATGAACGCGTGCACATGCCGGGCACGTTGCATTCACTGCCGCGCCAACGCGCGATGTGGAGACTGGTTGCACGCCCTGGACACACCGCGCTGTCCTGGACAATCCGCTTCAAGAGGAGATCTCATGGCTACCGCCAAGACCGTCCCAGCAAAGAAAGTCCCCGCCCGCCAGAAAGCCACCCCGAAGGTCCGCAAGGGCACCCGCGCCGCTGGCGCCACGCCGGCCGAGGCGGAAGGCGGCGCGCGCAGGCGCGTGGTCAAGACCGCCACCCGCAAGACCGCGGCCACCGATGAACGGGGCGCACGGGTGGCCGCACGCCAGCGCCGTCTGCAGGATCAGGAAAAGGCCAAGGACGCACGCGCCAGCAAGAAGGCCGCAAAGAAAAAGGTGACCCAGGCCGGCACCCGCAGGCAACCGGAAAAGATGCCCGCGCAGAACATCGCCAAGCCCGGCAACGAAAACGAACTGGACCTGTCACCCCGTTTCCTCGCGCCCGACTACGTGGGCAGCGGGAAGCTGAAAGGCCTGCGCGCGATCGTCACCGGCGGCGACTCCGGCATCGGCCGTGCGGTGGCGGTGCTGTATGCCCGCGAAGGCGCGGATGTGGCGGTGCTGCACCTGGACGAACACGAAGATGCCGATGTCACCCGCCAGCACGTGGAGCGCGAAGGTGGACGCTGCATCGTGATCGCCGGGGACGTGCGTGATCCGAAGTTCTGCAACCGCGCGGTGAAGCAGGTGGCCAAGGCCTTCGGCGGCATCGACATCCTGGTCAACAACGCGGCCTTCCAGCTGCACTGCCATCGTCTGGAAGACCTCGATGATGCGCATCTGCAGGAAACCCTGCAGACCAACATCGGCGGTTACATCCAGATGGCCCGCGCCGTGCTGCCGCACCTGGGCGAGGGCGCCAGCATCGTCAATTCGGGCTCGGAAACCGGCCTGTTCGGCAGCAAGTCGCTGATTGACTACTCCGCCACCAAGGGCGCCATCCATGCCTTCACCAAGGCACTGGCCAGCCAGCTGCTGCCGCGCGGCATCCGGGTCAACTGCGTGGCGCCGGGACCGGTGTGGACGCCGTTGAATCCGGCTGACAAGGCCGCCCCGGACGTGGGCGAGTTCGGCCAGGACAGCGACATGGGCCGCGCTGCGCAGCCGGAAGAACTGTCGCCGGCCTACGTGTTCCTGGCCGCGCCCAGCTGTTCCAGTTACATCAGCGGCGCGATCCTGCCGGTGATGGGCGGGCCACGCGGCTGAGTAACAAGACTTAGGGCGGCAGCTACGGGGCCTGTTGCCGTTCGTCGGCACATGACCTTCGGGGGGTTGACTACATCTGTCGCCATGGGCACTGTGGCGACACGTGTAGTCACCCAAGGAACTGTGCCATGCACCGCAAGACGATCGGGGACCAGGAACTGGCCCTGCTGCAGTACATCGACGAGGCAGGAACGCCCAGCGTGGGCGAAGTGGCAGTCGGATTCGGCGAGCCGCGCGGCCTGGCCCGGTCCACCGTGCTGACCATGATGGAACGCCTTCGTGGCAAGAACTACCTGCGCCGCGAGCAGGCCGATGGCATGTACCGCTACCAGTCCACAGCCGGGCAGGACAGCGTGGTGCAGGGCGCCATCGCGCAGTTCGTCGACCGCACCCTGCAGGGTTCGGTGTCGCCGTTCGTGGCCTATCTGTCGCAGCGCGACACGGTCAGCGATGACGAACTGGCCGAGCTGGAAGCGCTGGTCGAACAGCTGCAGTCACGCCGGCAGGAGGGCTGAGCCATGGGCGCGAACCTGATCGTGCTGCTGGAACGGTTGGCCTGGACCAGCCTGCAGACCGCGCTGTTGGTGGCGCTGGTGTGGGGCGTCTGCCGCGCCGTTCCGTCACTGGGCGCTGCCGCGCGCTGCCGGATGTGGTGGCTGGTATCGCTGCAGGCGGTGCTGGGCCTGTTCTGGGCGCAGCCGCTGCAGCTGGCGGTGCTGCCGGCGCCGACGCTGGCGACCGGATCGGTCACGCCCGCCGTCGGTGAAACGCTGTACGTGCAGGCGGCTGCGCTGTCGGCACAGGGGCTGGCGATTGCCGATGAGGGCATCGCTTCGTCCGCGCTGGCGACCACGCCCTGGTGGGCACTGGCCCTGGCCGCGTTGTGGCTGGCCGGTGTACTGGCCATGGCCTGGCGGACCCATCGCGAATGGCGGCGAAGCCGCGCGCTGCTGGCCCATGCCACCCCGTGCGATGACCAGGCGCTGGTACACGCCCTGCAGCTGGCGGCCGAAGCGCATGGCCTGCGTCGTGCCCCGCGCCTGTGGATGAGTGCCGATATCGATGCGCCGCAGGTGGTCGGGCCGCTGCGGCCGGTGCTGCTGCTGCCGGTGGGTGGGCATGCCCTGCAGGGCGATGCGCTGGACCTGGCGCTGACCCATGAACTGCAGCACCTGCAGCGCAACGACCTGCAGTGGGGCTTGCTGCCGGCCTTGGCGCAGCACCTGTTCTTCTTCCATCCGCTGCTGCGGCTGGCGGTCAGCGAATATGCCCAGGCCCGCGAAGAAGCGGTGGATGCGGCGGTGGTGGACGGCCGTGGCGAGCGCCGCCAGGACTACGGTCGGCTGCTGTTGCAGCTGGGCGTGATGCCGCATCCGCATCTGGGCGTGGCCAGTGCCGCGCCCAGCCGGCAGAGCCTCAAGCGCCGCTTGATCTCGCTGCAGCAGCACCACGCCTGCCCGAAGGCGCTGACCGCGCTGCTGACCGCAGCCGTGCTGGCCGTGGCGATCCTGCCGATGCGCCTGGTTGCGGCCACGCCGCCGCCGCCCACCCCACCGTCGCCACCTGCGGCGCCCGCTGCACCGGCTGCTCCGCCTGCACTGGCGGCACCGGAAGCACCGCCGGCGCCTGCCGCTGCCGCTGCGCCTGCACCACCCCCACCGCCGCCGGCACCGGCGAGCGCACGCAGCGGACACGCCAGCACCACCACCCATACCATCACCCGCGACGGCGGCCACCGGGTCACCAGCCTGGTCACCCATGGTCGGCTGGACCTGGGCGAACGGCCTGCGCGTGCGCACGTGCTGGTCACCGGCAACGAGAGCTATGCCGACGGTGCGCTGGATGATGTGACCCAGGCGAGGAGTGACCTGGGTGCGGGTGCAACGGGCTTCTGGTTCCGCCAGGGCGACCAGCGTTACGTGGTGCGCGACACTGCATTGCTGCAGCAGATGCAGGCCGCGTATGCAGATGCTGCGCGACTGGGCCAGCAACAGGCCACCCTGGGGGTGAAGCAGGGGGCGCTTGGCCGCCAGCAGGGCGAGCTGGGCCGGCGTACCGGTGAACAGGCACGCGCGGTCGCGCAGCACGCCAGGGACACCGCGCGCAGTGCGCTGGGGGGATTGGACATCAACCGCGATGCGGCCGCGCAGGCGGCGCGTGCGTCGCGCGGTGTGACCCAGGACAGTGCCCATGGCGAATTGGGCCGACTGGCCACCCGGCAGGGAGAACTGGGCAGGCAGCAGGCGGTGCTGGGCGAACAGCAGGCGGTACTGGGCGAGCGTCAGGCGGAGGTGCAGGCACGTGCGTCGCGCGAAGCCGAAAAGGTCATCGCCAAGGCGCTGGCGGATGGGCGTGCGGTGCGGCTCTGAGCATCAACCAGGGAGCGGGCGCTCGCCCGCTCCCGCCCGCAGGGATCAACCGCAGCTGGCAGAGATGATCTTGTTCTGCTCATCCACGCGCACGGTGACGCGGTCTTCGCGGTAGTCCATGGTGACCGCCATGCCGGGTTTGACCACACGCAGGGTCCGCGCACCGGCGTCGCGCACCGCGCGGTCGATGACCTCCTGGCTGGCCATCTGGCCGCTCAGCGCGGTCAAGGTGTCGCCGTGGCAGTGGCTGCCCAGGCCTGCAACTTCCGGCTTCGGCGTGGTCGGCGCGGTGTCTGCGCTGGACGGCGTACTGCTGCAGGCGGCCAGCGGCAGCAGACAGGTGAGCAACAGCCAACGATTCGAACGCATGGCGGACCTCCCGGGTCGATGAATGGATGACACGAGGGGTCATCAAGCGCCATGCGCCGTCAACGTCGGGTAAACGCTCGCTCACCCTGCCTGCAGCGGCAGGCAGTTCACCGGGGGTGGCACATCGGCCTGCGCCTGCTGTTCGACCAGGGTCAGGAACAGCTGTGCCAGCGTCACCACGTCCTGGTGGTTGTGTTCGACCACCCGCCGCAGGTTCACCGCATCGCCGCCGCGCAGGTAGCGCAGCCAGGCCGAAGGCGCTTCCGAACCGGGCAGGTCATCCTCGCGCACCACCTTCAGCAGCTGCCGTTCGATGGTGGCCAGCCGGCAGTTTTCCCAGACCCCGCGATAACGGCGACGGGTCGGGTACAGCAGGTCGATGTGGTCCAGCGCGGTGATCGGATCGCCCTGCCGCGCGAGCCGGTAGCGGGTCTTCAGCAGCGGCGCGTCGTAGCTGCGTCCGTTGTAGCTGGAAAACACCGTGGTCGATCCGAGCCAGCTGGTGAAGGTACGCAGCATGGCGGTCTCCGCGGCCATCGTGGAGATCATCAGCTGGCGGATGCGCAGGCCCGGCCCCCGGCTTGGATCCTGGTGCCAGTCGGCCGCGCCGATCATGAAGGCGCGGGTGCCGGTGCCGCCGGCCAGGCCGGTGGTTTCGGTATCGAAGAACAGCAGGTCCTGCGGCGCCACGTGCTGCTGCTCGCGCTTGGCGAAGGCCAACGACAGCGGTGACGATGGGACATCCCCCGGCAGGAACGATTCGATCAGGTGCAGGCCCGGCGCGATCTCGGTGCCGGGCAGGCTGCGGTCCTGCGCGCGCGCCCGCGGTGCCTGGGGGGTCTCGCTACCGCGTTCACGCACGCCCAGCAGGCGTCGCAGTCCCTTGGCGTCGGCCACCTGGCGTGGCGCTGCGGCCACCCCGGTGGGTTTGTGGCGGATCTCCTTTTCCACCCAGGCAAATACCGAACGCGCCGCGTCGGGCTGCTTCGCATCGTTGGCAGCGGCGGGCAGCCCGGGCGTCGGCTCCGGCAAGGGTCCGGCGGGCGCTGACGGGGCAACCGCCCTGGCGTCACCGGCCTGCCGCCGCAGCAGCCGCAGCTTGTCCAGGCTCAGGCTCACGGTGCCAACAGCTCCAGCGGATCGGCAACCACCACCGACACGTCCGGCACGTGCTCGCAGGCCTGCGCATCGAACAGGTCCAGCACGCGCAGGGCCAGCGCACGCGGGGTGGTGTCGTCGGTTTCCTGTGCGGCCAGCACCGGGCCGACGCAGGCCGGGCAGCCCGCCTTGCAGTCGCAGCGCTGGACCAGTTCGCGCGCGCGCTGCACCAGCTCCTGCTGGCGCAGCCACAACGGCTCGCTCAGGCCGACCCCACCGGGGAAGTTGTCGTACAGGTACACGGTAGGCACGAACTGCTGCAGCAGCTCCACCGCGCCGGGATCGCCCTCTTCGCCGCGCAGCTGGCCACGGCCGCTCTGGTCGGCGATGGCGAACCACGCGCCGTCACCGTTGCCGACCGCCTTCTGCAGGTCGCGCGCGTCGGCCATCACCGCCACCGTGGCAACGATGTGCAGCGCGTAGGCCGCACCCAGGAAACCGTCCAGCGCGTCCTGTTTGCTGGCGAACGCGCGCAGCAGCAGCGCCTGCGGCAACTGCCACCACACCGCCGTGGTGTGCAGTTCCTGGTCGGGCAGGTTGACCGGGCCGTAGCCGATGTTTTCGTGGGTGTAGTAACGGATCTTCTTGTAGCCGGCCACGCGGCGCACCACGTGCACCTCGCCATGATGGGAGTCGCCGCGCCCGGCGAGGTTGCCGTCGAAGCGGTCCAGCACCTTGAGCCTGGTGAAGTCGATGCTGTCGGTGTAGTAGTCCACGTGTGTGCGCGTGACGTAGGCCTTGCGGCCTTCCCAGTCCAGGGTCTCCACCTGGTAAGGGGTGGACTGCACCATGTGGATGGCGCCCTCATACAGGGTCAGTGCGGCGGCGGAATAATCCACTTCGGCGATGATCTGCTGCTTGCCGCCGCTGCGGTCGACCACCACGAAGTTGCCATCGGCCACCGAACGCAGGCTGACCGCGTTGGCGGGGTAGCTGTCGGCGATCCACTCCCAGCGCTCGCCTTCGCGGTGCACCACCTCGGTTTCCGCCAATGCTTCCAGGAATACTTCCGGGTCGATCGGGCCGAAGCCATCGCCGACCAGGAACGGCAGTTCGAAGGCGGCGCAGCGGATGTGGTCGAACAGGATCAGCGGCTGGTCCGGGGCGATGCGCGCATGCTCCGGCGAGGCATCGCCGAAGAAGTCCGGGTGCCGCACCACGTACTGGTCCAGCGGCTGCGAACTGGCGACCATGACGCCCAGCGCGGGCTGCTGGCGGCGACCGGCGCGGCCGAAGCGCTGCCAGGTGGCGGCCACGCTGCCGGGATAACCGTTGAGGATCACCACGTCCAGGCTGCCGATGTCCACGCCCAGCTCCAGCGCGGAGGTGCTGACGATGCCGTCGATCTGCCCGGCGCGCATCGCGCGTTCGGTCTCGCGGCGCTCGGTCGGCAGGTAGCCGCCGCGGTAGGCGCGGATGCGGGCGGGCTTGCGCGGGTCGTGGTCGAAGATGTCCTTGAGGTACTTGGTGAGCACTTCCACCATCAGCCGGCTCTGCGCGAACACCAGCGTCTTCAGCCCGGATTTGATCGCGATGCGTGCGATGCGGTTGCTCTGCGAGCGCGCCGAGGCGCGCAGGCCCAGGTCCGGATTGACCACCGGCGGATTCCACAGCAGTACCTGCTTGGGCCCGCTTGGGGCGCCGGATTCGGTGATCGCGGTGACCGGCGCTTCGATCAGGGCCTCGGCATGCTGCTGCGGATTGCCGATGGTGGCCGAGCACAGGATGAACTGCGGTTGCACCCCGTAGAAGGCGCAGATGCGCTTGAGGCGGCGCAGCACATTGGTGACGTGGCTGCCGAACACGCCGCGGTAGGTGTGCACTTCGTCGATCACCACGTAGCGCAGGTTCTCGAAGAACTGCGCCCACTTGGTATGGTGCGGCAGGATGGCCTGGTGCAGCATGTCCGGGTTGGACACCACGATGTCGCCATGCAGGCGGATTGCCTGCCGTGCATCGCCAGGGGTATCGCCATCGAAGGTGAAGGCCTTGACCCCCAGGTCGCCGGCGCGGTTGAGCTCCAGCAGCTCGGCCACCTGGTCCTGGGCCAGCGCCTTGGTTGGGAACAGGTACAGCGCCTTGGCCTTGTGCTGCATGGCCGCGCTGACCACCGGCAGGGTGTAGCAGAGCGATTTGCCGCTGGCGGTGGGGGTGACGATGGCGACGTGTTCGCCGCGCTGTGCTGCGTCCCATGCCTGCGCCTGGTGGCTGTAGAGCTGGTCGATGCCGCGCGCTTTCAGGGCGGCGGCAAGCGCCGGCGGCACGCTGTCCGGGA
This sequence comes from Stenotrophomonas sp. Bg11-02, assembly GCF_002836635.1. Taxonomy (NCBI): domain Bacteria; kingdom Pseudomonadati; phylum Pseudomonadota; class Gammaproteobacteria; order Lysobacterales; family Lysobacteraceae; genus Stenotrophomonas; species Stenotrophomonas sp. Bg11-02. The sequence goes on along the minus strand of NZ_PJAY01000071.1, from coordinate 116,064 downwards.
TCGGCGCGTAACTGCCTTCGCGACCGGGGATGGCGAAGCTGCCGGTGATGCGATCGTGGTAACGGCGCTGCAGGCGGGCGCCGAGCAGGGCGCCATCACGTGCCGGCAGGCCATCGCGGGTAGCGAGCTGGTGTTCGGCATCGGCGGTGCGCTTGGCGAGTTCGTAAGCCATCAGGAAAACATGCCGCAAAGAACGGTATGGGAACACAGCTTCGTCTCAATGCCTGAGACGCGCTTGCCCATACACGTGAATCATTCACTGCGAGCTGGGCGTCAGCTTCTGCGCTTGGTGGGTGGCGACCGTTGGTCGGCACGCCTTTGCCTTTCCGCTGCGCTCGCCGAGCATGGCGCGGCGTTACCGGTCCGTTGCGGTGGTGCGCCGCTCCAGCCACCACAGCAGGCCGGCGACCAGCACGAAGGCGAGCAGCCATGGCCAGCGCGCGCCCGGCACCTGCTGCGTGGCGGCCGACATCCGTCCGTGCCCGCCGGCGACGCGCAGCGCCGTGCTGTCGCGCAGCTGCTGGCGATGCAGCGCGGTGGCGTCGGCGGGGTCGAACACATACACCGCCTGCCGCACATCGCCCTGCATCAGTTCGTGCCAGCCGGCCTGGCGCGGCCACCATGCCGCGCAGCGCTGCGTGCCGGTGGCGGGGTCGACGATCAGCGTTTCCGGTGCGGCTTCGGCACTGCGACGTACCTGCGCGCCGGCCGCGACACCGCACACCACCACGCGCTCGCCCGCCCAGGGCGTATCGGACGCCACCTGCACTTCGGGCGCCGCCGCGACCGGGCGCGCGATGAGGCCGATCACACTGCTCCACAGCTCCGCATGGCGATCATCGCGCCCGGCCAGCACCGCGCGGTAACTGTCGGTCACCGGCAGCAGGCCGATCCGTCCGCGACCGCTCGCGCGCCAGCCGCCGATGGCCGCGCCGTCCGCATCCTGCAGCAGCGGCTGGGCGCCAGCGACGCGCAGGGTCAGCTGTTCCAGCGCCGGCACCTCGGCCAGGTGGGAACGTGCATCGGCCTCGGCCATCCACTGCGTTGCCTCCGCCGCCGGAGCCCGCGGTCCGCGCCGCGCCGGCAACAGCTCCGCCTGCGATTCGCCCGCCAGTTTCAACGCCGCGGCCTGGCCATTGCCGGTGACCGACAGGCCCCAGCCACGCAGGGTCTGGCGCGCGTTGTCCGGCAGCGGCCCCGCGCTGCGCACCAACACGCCCAATCCATCGCGCAGGGCCTGCTGCACGGCGTTGCGCTGCGCTGCGCCCAGTGCGGCCAGGCTGCGTTCGTCCAGCAGCAGCACGTCTGATCCCGCAAGCCGCGCCGGGGTCAGGGCCACCGGTGCGTCGCCCAAGGTCACGCCGGCCCCCACGCTGGACTGGAACTGCAGCTCCACCCCCGCATCGGCGGCCCAGCGTCGCAGGTATTTGACCTCGGGTCCGGGCGCACCGGCCAGCATCAGCATCCGCACCGGTGCAGGCGCTGCGACCTGCAGCGGGACCGGGATGCTGTCCACCTGATGATCGCTGCCGTCCAGCAGCCGCAGCTGGAACACGGTGCGCCCGACGACCCGCGCAACACCTTCCAGGCGGGCGCCGCCGCGCTTGTCCAGCGCGGCACGCGCGACCACCTGGCCTGCAGGATCGAGCAGCTCGGCACGGCCGTCGGACACGCCCTGGGCACGTGCGCGCACCGCGAAGACCGCCCCGGGGGCGGTGACGGCCGGCGCTTGCAGGTCCATCCAGCCGCGCGGTGCGGGCGACAACCTCAACTGCACCTCGGCGGGCAACGCTGTATCACGATCGCGCGCGGACAACCCATCACCGACCAGCGTGAGCCGTTCGGTTCCCGGGTGCTGGCGCAGGGCGGTGGCCAGGTCCGGCACGCGCGCGATGCCGGCGCGCGCGTTGGACTCCGGCAGGGCGAGTACCGTCGAGGCGTCATCGGCTGCAGCAGGCGCCTGCGCTGCGCCGGCGGTCAGCAGCGTGAGCGCATGGCGGGGCGCGGTGTGCTGCGGCGGCACCAGCGCCAGCAGCAACAGCCCACCCGCCAGCGCCTGCAGCACCAGCAGCGCGGCCAGCCGCAGGGGCGGCAGGCGCGCGCCGCGCCGTTGCTGCAGCAGCACGCGCAGCGTGGCCAGCAGCACGATGGCGATGATCGCCGCGCCGATCCAGCGACTGTCGGTCATGGTCCGGCTCCCAGTGCATCGCGGTAACGCTGTCCCATCGCGTCGGGTGCGCTGCGCCGTGCCGGTGCCGGAACCGGGCGCAGCAGGGCACGCCACAACTGCGCGCGCAGCGCGTCGCGGCAGCGCATGCAGTCCGGTGCCATGCGCAGTTCTTCAATCGATGCGGCAAGGCTGAGCGGGTCGGCGAGGCGGGTTTCATTGGCACGCAGCCAGCCGTTCAACGCGTCCAGGTCCGGGGGCTGGCCAGCGCCGTCCAGCTGCTGCCAGACCGCGACGATGGCCTGGTCCGGCGCCGTCAGCGCCGCCAGCGGCAGGCGTCGACTGTCGATGCCCTCGCGCTTGCCGCCCAGCCGCCGGCTTTCGTCGATGGGAGGCAGTTCCGGACCCACCCGGGCCAGGTAGATCCGCTCGGCCTGCTGCACTTCCTTGATGAAGGCCAGCGCCTTGTAGGCATGCGGCAAGGCTTCTTTCGGCCGGCCCTGGCGCAGCTCGCCTTCGGAGGACCACATCTGGTCCAGTGCAGCCTTCAACGTGGCGCGCGTCTGCGGATCGAGCAGGGTGGCGGCCTCGGCGTGGTCATGGGTATGACCGTACTCGGAAAGTACATCGGTGGCGCTGCCGAACACCTGCGGTGCGTCGCTGCCAGCGTGATCGTGGCCATGGTCATCATCGTGGTCCGCGGCATGGCCGTCGTGCTCGTGATCTTCGGCAGCAGGAGCAGGAACGTCGTTGCTGGGCACGTCGCTGGTCGGCAGGTCGCTGGTGGGCGGGGGCCTGGGTGCGCCCTCGCTTTCCTCACCGAGGAACTGGCCGTAGCGCAGGCGCAGGATGCGCTGGTCCACGCCGATCGCATCGGAGCGACGGGTGAACTCGTCCCCTGACAGCTTGCTGCGCTGGGCGAGCAGGGCTTCGGCATCGATGATGATTTGCCGTTGGCTGCGGAAATACGCCGGCAGGGTGCGCTTGACCATGCCTTCCAGCTCGGCCTCCTGCACGTCGGCTTCGGTCGGCAGGCGCAGGATCAGGCTGCTGCTCTGCGCGGACTGTGGCGTGGGCGCGTGGTTGTCGCGCACCTGCAGCTGCGCGATCACATCGTTGCCGGCGCTGGCACCCAACGCGGCCAGGTCCAGCGCGTGGGCGAAGCGGCGCTGCATTGCCGGGCCGCTGCCACGGAGGGTGATGACCTGCTCGCGGAAGGTGATGTTCTCGCCGCTGCCCTGGGCCAGGGTTACCTTCAGCTGTGCCGTGGCGGCCACGCCGTGATCATCGCGGGCTTCGAAGCGCAGCTGCCAGCGGCGCTGGCCGGGCGTGCCGAGCACCAGCGTGGCCTCCGGCTCGACCACCCGCACGCTGGGCGGCTGGTCGGGCACCACGTCCAGGCGGTACAGGCGCGTGTCGCGCAGTGCGGGCTCGGTCACCACGCGGTACAGGACCGGCCTTGCAGCCTTCCAGCTGCCGCTCCACTGCCCATCCTGCTGCGTCAGTTCGACGCGCTGCCCGTCGTGGAACTGCAGCGCGGCACGTGTGGGCGTGCCGGAAAAACGCAGCGACCAGCGCAGTTGGCTGTCCTGCGCGACCTTGCCGTCGAGCTCACTCTGCGTACGTACCGGCTGGCCGGTATAGGACGGCGCGGTGATCCGCAGGCGCGCGGACTGCAGCGCAGGCGGCGTGGAAGCCGCGGTGCCGCTTGCCGTGCCAACCGGCGCAGGAGCGGCCGGCACGCTGCCAGCGCGGGGCCAACCGAAGGCGAGGGCGACCACCAGCACGCTGACGCACCCTGCTGCTGCCAGCGCGCGCCGCGGCCAACGTGCACGCAGCTCCGGTGGATCCTGGCGCAGGGCCGCATCGATGCGTTCGCGCTGGCGCAACTGCAATGGATTGAGCGTTGCGGCGTCGGTGAACAGCAGGTCGGCACTGTCGCGCGCCGTGGGCCGCTGGTCCAGCTGGCGAACCAGCCAGCGGCGATCCAGCGCACGCGCGCGCCAGGTCGCCAGCGCGGCGGCAGCGAGCAGGCCGATCGCCAGCACCCCGCTCGCCACGTCATACGTGGCAAGCCGCCATGCGAGTGCGGCCAGCGCGACCACCAGCGGCACCGCGATGGCCATCACCTGCGCTGCCTGGCGTCGGCGTGCTGCCTGCCAGGCGCGGCTCACGGCGGTGTTCATGGCGTGCTCCTGCGCCTGGCCGACGTTGCCAGCCAACGCTCCAGCGCAAACAGCAGCACGATCGCCAGCAGCATCCACGGGGCAAGGTCACGCGGTCGTGGCAGTGGGGCTGCCGCGCCGGTCAGCGGTGAGTGATCCGCCGCCACGCCCAGGGTGGGGACCGGTGGCGGGGTCAGCACATCGCGCAGGCGTCGGGGAAAGTCGTCGTCCGCGACAGCGGGCAGCGCGGCGGTGGAGAGTGCGGCCGGGAAGCGGAGCAGGCGCCCGCGGCCCACGCGGCGTTGCTCGAGCAGCGCCGCGCCCTGGGCATCGCGCAGCACCGGCAACCACGGCGAGGTCGCGGTTCCGGCGCCGGCACTACCGGGCTGAGGGGCGGCGACGCGCAGCACGCTGCCGCCTTCGGCAAGCCACGCCTGCCAAGCCGGCGGCACGGGCGCGGCGGCCAGCCAGACGCCTATCCGGCCGTCGGCCGGCACGGCATCGGTGGCAGCGGACAGCGGCGAACCGGTCCACGCGCGTTGCAACGCATCGAGCACCCGCAGCGCCGCAGGATCTCCATTGCCGCCGACATGCAGGCGCGGCGCTTCCGGCACGGTGCCTGCGGCGGCCACCGGCAGTGGCTGCGGTCGCCATTGCACGGTGCGCGACAACCGGATGCGCTCGCCGTCCAACCCGGGCAGCGGATCGGGAAGATGAACCACCAGCGGCGTGCCGGCGGGCAGGTTCTGGTCGAGCTCGCGCAGCAGGCTGGCGAAGGCCACCGTGGACGCTGCCGGCGGCTGCTGCAACGGCGGGAAACCGGGGGCCAGCCAACGCCAGTCCCCTTCGTTGTCCGCACCGCGCAGCACGGTGGCGTCCAGCCCCGGGGCCACCACGGTGACCGGCCGCACCTGCGCGGTTCCGCCCTGCAGCACCGGTTGCGCCAGCAGCAGCGCCAGCGTGGCCAGCAGCATCAGGCGCAATGCCAGCAGCAGCCATTCGTCGATCCGCACGCGGCTGCGCGGTCGGACGCGTGCCTGCAACCAGCGCAACGCGGCGAAGTCCAGCGGCACCTCGTGCTGCCGCCGGGCGAGATGGATCAGCAGCGGAACCAGCAGCGTTGCCAGCGCCAGCAGGCCCAGTGGGAACAACAAGGACAGGCTCATGGGGCGCCCCGCGTGCCGAACAGCTGCTGCAGGGGGGCATCCAGTGGCTCGTCGAGCCAGCCGGTGGCGTGGGCGATGCCGGCAGACTGCAGGCGCGCCTGCAACGCACGGCGGGCCTGCGCGAACTGTTCCAGGTAGCCCGCGCGCAGCGCGCGGCCGTCACCCAGCAGCTCCGCCCCGGTTTCCGGATCGCGGAACCGATGGCCTTCGGTAAACGGAAAATCGCGCTCTTCGGCGGTCAGCAGCTGCACGTTGAAAACATCCCGGCGCGCGGCGGCCAGGCGTTCCAGCAGCTGGGTGCCGGCCTCGTCGAAGCCATCGCCGAGCGCGACCAGCATGTCTCCCGCATGCACGCGCTCCCACACCGGGCGCAGCATGTCCGCCGGCGGCCACATGCCCGTGGCGCTGAGCTGGCGCAGCTGCAGATGCATCCGGTCACGGTGGCGCGGGCCGCTCCCGGCCGGCACCAGCTGCACGCCGCTGCCACCGATGGCCAGCAGCCCGAATCGATCCCCCTGCTGCAGTGCCAGTTCCACCAGGCAGGCGGCCACCGCACTGGCGTGGTCCAGCCGCGACCACGCCGGCCGCGCGCGATCACGCTGGCTGGCCGAGGCACTGGCGTCGATCAGGATCCAGGCCGTTACCGGACTCTCGCGCTCGGATTCCCGAACGAAGAAGCGGTCCGAGCGTGCGTAGAGTTTCCAGTCCACCTGGCGGAGTTCGTCGCCGGGTTCGTAGGCGCGGTACTGCGCGAACTCCAGCCCCGCGCCCCGGCTGCGGCTGGCGTGCTGGCCGATGCCGTGCGCGCCGTGCGCACGGCGTGGCTGCAGGCGCAGGGCCTTCAGGCGGCCGCGGACGTCGGCGGGCAGGGCAATGGGGGCGTTGTGGTCCACGCGTGCGTCGTCGCGGTCAGCCGGGGAACGGCACGGCCTGCAGCAGCGCAGCGACCACGTCGTCGGCGCCCTTGCCTTCGGCCTCGGCGGCGAAGGACAACAGCAGGCGGTGGCGCATCACCGGCGCGGCCAGCGCCTCCACGTCGTCTCGCGTGGCGGCAAAGCGCCCCTGCAGCAGCGCACGGGCCTTGGCGGCCAGCACCAGCGACTGGCCGGCACGCGGGCCGGCACCCCATTTGATCCACTGGTTCACCGCTGCCGGTGCCGCCACGCCCGGGCGGCTGGCGCGGACAAGCCGGGTGATCCAGGCCAGCACATCGTCGCTGACGTGCACCTGGCGCACCGCGTCCTGCAGCGCGATCACCGCCTCGGCATCCATCACCTTCGGGACGCTACCGCTGGTGCTGCCGGTGGTCTGGCGCAGGATGTCCTGCTCTTCCTGCTCGCTGGGGTAATCCACCCGCACATGCAGCAGGAAGCGATCCAGCTGTGCTTCCGGCAGCGGGTACGTACCGGCCTGTTCGATCGGGTTCTGGGTGGCCAGTACGAAGAACGGCTGTGGCAGCGTGTAGGTTGTCCCGGCGTAGCTGACGGTGCGTTCCTGCATGGCCTCCAGCAACGCCGCCTGGGTCTTGGGCGGCGTGCGGTTCAGTTCGTCGGCCAGCAGCAGGTTGGTGAAGATGGGGCCTTTCTGGAAGCGGAAATGGCGATGGCCGGTGCCATGGTCTTCTTCCAGCAGCTCGGTGCCCAGGATGTCGCTGGGCATCAGGTCCGGGGTGAACTGCACGCGGCGGAACTGCAGCTCCAGCGCTTGTCCCAGCGAACGCACCAGCAGGGTCTTGCCCAGCCCGGGCGCGCCTTCCAGCAGGCAGTGACCGCCGGCCAGCAGGCCGATCAGCAGCTGCTCCACCACCTCATGCTGGCCGACCACGGCCTGGGCGAGCGCATCGCGCAGCTGTTGCAGGCGCGGCAGCAGGGAATCAAGGTCAGGGGCGGTCATGGTCAAGCCTGTCAGGTGGGGGGGAGGCCGGGAAACGCCGGCCATGCTCAGTTGTTCAACGCGTACATCACGATGTTGACGCCGAAGCGGGTGTTGTCTTCGGCCAGGAAACGCTTGTTGCGCCAGTGGTAGTCCCACTCGCAACCGTAATCCTTGTTGCTGTAGAGCACCCCGAGCCGGCCGTCCACTTCGATGCCCTTGAGGTAATCGTGGACCAGGTCGTCGCCCCAGCCGTTCAACTCGAACCCGGTGGCCGGCGGGCCGTCCGGGAAGTTGAAGAAGCTGCGGTACAGCGCGTGGTTGTCGGGCAGTTTCTTCAATGCCGAAGCGCCGAACAGCTTCGCCATCTGCGCTTCGAAGGACTTGGCGAACAGGCCATCGATATCGTGGTTGCAGTCGTCCACGAACACGAAGCCCCCGTTGCGCACGTACCGTACGAAGTTCTCGCGTTCGGCGGCATTGAACTCCACCAGCTTGTGGCCGGCGAGGTAGCAGAACGGTGCCTGCAGCATGCGGGGATCGGACAGGTCCAGCACGTGTTCCTTCGGGTCCACGCGCAGGCTGGTGTAATCGATCAGCGAGGTGATCAGGTTGGACGGCATCCGCGCATCCACGTCCCAGTCACCGGAATCGTATTTCAGCCGCGTGAACCAGAAATCGTAGCGCCCCGCCTGGGCACGGGCGAAGCGCGGCAGCGCCGCCAGGGCGGCGCCACCGAGCATCGCACGCAGGAACTGCGCGCGGTTCACGCCGTCCCTGCAGACGGCCAGTGGCCGTCGCTATCCGTCCAACGCGGCATCAGACCGCGTCGGACAACGAGGTGAAGGTGAAATCGCGCAGGCGCATCGGCGGGATCATCATCACGAAGCTGGACTCGTCACCGGCTACGCGCACCGGCTTGCCCAGCTCGTCGATGTTGTTGAGCATGATCACCGGCGATTCGTTGAAGCGGAAGTTCTTCACCGGGTGCTTGATCTGCCCGTTCTCGATGTAGAACGTGCCGTCGCGGGTCAGGCCGGTCAGCAGCACGGTCTGTGGATCGACCATGCGGATGTACCAGGTACGGGTGACCAGGATGCCCTTCTGGGTACCCCGCACCAGGTCTGCCGTGCTCTTGTCGCCGCCGCTCATCAGCAGGTTGCCCGGCCGCGCGTTGGCGGTCTTGCCCTGCTTCTGTGCCCAGAAACGCGAGTAGTCGAGGTTGGCGATCTTGCCGTTCTCGATGATGGCGACCTTGTCGCGCGGCATGCCGTTGTCATCCCACGGCAGTACCGGCGCTTCGGGGTGCCACGGATCAGCGTGCAGGTTCACCCGTGGGTCGTACACCTGTTCGCCGAGCTTGTTGCCGCCGCCCTTCTTTGACAGGAAGCTGCGGCCTTCATCGGCCGAGCGCGCATCGAAGAAGCGCATCATGAAGCTGATCAGACCGGCAGCCGCAGCCGGTTCCAGGATAACCGTGTACTTGCCCGGTTCCAGCGCCTTGGCTTCGGCCGATTCGGTGGCCTTGCGCATGGCGATGCGCACGTCCTGGTCGGCCTTGAAGTCGGCCGCATCCTTCAGGTTGCGCCCGACCCAGCCCGAACCGCGGCCGTCTTCGGTGCGCACCGTGCAGGTGTAATCGAAGCTGCTGGTGCGCTGGTAGCCGAAGTTGCCGTTGCTGTTGGCGGTGGCGACGAAGCCGTGGCCGTCTTCCAGGAACCCGGCCGCGATCACCCCGGCCTGGCGGCACGGCAGGATCGAATCGGCGGCGACCTTGGCGCGGAACGCCGGATCGATGGCGCCGGTGGATTCGCTGAAGGTCGGCGTAGGGCGATAGGTCTGCTTGCCGATCGCCGGGATGAACTCCGGGTTCTCCGGCGCCAGTCGGGCCAGGTCTTCGGCACGGCGCACCACGCGTTCCAGCGCGGCATCGTCGAATTCGTTGATCGATGCGGTGCCGACGCGCTTGCCGAAGGCCACTTCCACGGCCAGCGAGGCATCACTGACGATGCCGCTGGTGGAGATGTTGTTCAGCGCGAAACGGATGTTGCCGTTGATGGACCCGGCCAGGGTCGCGGTGCACTCATCGGCCTTGGACAGGGCGATGACCTTGTCGAGGATGGCCTTGGCCTGCTGTTCGGTGAAGATGCTCATGGGTTTCGGGCTCCAGACCGGTCAGCCGAGGCTGCGTGCGGTGTTGATGACGTTGATGCCATTGAAACGGGCAGTGGACGAACCGTGCGAGACCGCCGAGACCTGGCCCGGCTGGCCCTTGCCGTCGAAGAACGAGCCACCCAGGCGGTAGTCGCGCTCGTCGGCGACGGCGCTGCAGGCGTTCCAGAACTCCGGCGTGCGGATCTGGTAGGCCACGTCCTCCAGCATGCCGGTGATCCTGCCGTTCTTGATCTCGTAGAACAGCTGGCCACCGAACTGCGCGTTGTAGCGTTGCTGGTCGATCGAGAACGAGCCGTCACCGATGATGTAGATGCCGTTCTCCACGTCCTTGATCAGCTCATCCACGCTGAGCTTCTGCTTGCCCGGTGCCATGGACACGTTGGCCATGCGCTGGAACTGCACGCTGGACCACGAATCGGCATAACAGCAGCCATCTGACTCGGTCTTGCCGAGGATATGGGCCTGGTCGCGGATGGTCTGGTAATCCACCAGCTTGCCGTCGCTGATCAGGTCCCAGCGCTTGCACTTCACGCCTTCGTCGTCATACGCCACCGCGCCCAGGCTGCCTTGCTGGGTCTTGTCGGCGAAGATGTTGACCAGCTCGCTGCCGTACTGGAAACGCTGCTCGCGCTTGTCCAGCGTGGCGAAGCTGGTGCCGGCGTAGTTGGCCTCGTAGCCGAGTACGCGATCCAGTTCCAGCGGGTGGCCGACCGACTCGTGGATGGTCAGCCAGGTGTGCGAAGGATCCAGCACCAGGTCGTACTTGCCGGGCTTCACCGAGGGCGCCTTCAGCTTCTCGCGCGCCTGTTTGGCCGACGCGATGGCATCTTCCTTCATGTCGTAGGACGTGGAGTAGTTCACCACCCCGTTGGGGGTGACCACCTTGCCGGCGGCCGAACCGTCCAGGTACTCGTAGCCCATGCCCATCGGCGCGGACAGGCCCTCGCGGGTGCGGAACTTGCCGCTTTCCTTGTCGATGGCGGTGATCGTCATCGGCACCCAGATGCGGTGTACGTCCTGGTCGATGTAGGAGCCATCGGTGGAGGCGAAATACTTCTGTTCGTTGACCAGGAACATCATCGAATTGACGAAGCTGGCGCCGGCATTGATCGCCGCCGCGTTGACGTCCAGCAGCAGGTCGACCTTGTCTTTGATCGGCACTTCCATGGAATTGCGGCGTACCGGCGTGCGCCAGCTGACCTCGCCCACGCCGGGGGCTGCAGCCAGCTGCACCGGTGCGGTCTGGATGCCGGCGTTGGCGCGTGCGATGCCCGCCGCCTGCTGCGCCGCCTTGGCGATGTCCGCACTGGCCAGCTGGTTGGTGGCCGCAAAGCCCCAGGCCCCGTTGACCAGCACGCGGATGCCCACGCCGGTGGACTCGGTGTTGACCACGTTCTGCACTTTGTCTTCGCGGGTGATCACGAACTGCCGCAGGTAGCGGCCGATGCGCACGTCGCAGTAGGTGGCGCCGGCACTGCGCGCCGCCTGCAGGGCGACATCGGCCAGGCGCTTTTTCAGGGCCGGGTCGAGCACGGTCTGCAGTTGTTCGGCGGCGATCGCCCTGCCGAAGAAGGAGGGCACCAGCAGCCCGCCCGCGGTAAGCCCGGTGAGGGCGAGGAAGTCACGTCGTTGCAAGGCTGCTCTCCACGTGTGGATGTTGGACAGGACTCATGCGCCGAGACTGCGCGCGGTGTTGATGATGTTGATGCCGTTGAAACGGGTGGTGGACGAACCGTGCGATACCGCCGATACCTGCGAGGGCTGGCCCTTGCCGTCGAAGAACGAGCCGCCGAGGCGGAAATCGCGCTCATCGCAGATCGCCGAACAGGCGTTCCAGAACTCCGGCGTGCGGATCTGGTAGGCCGCGTCCTCGACCATGCCGGTGATGCGGCCGTCCTTGATCTGGTAGCAGAGCTGGGCGCCGAACTGCGCGTTGTAACGCTGCTGGTCGATGGAATACGAGCCGCGGCCGTGGAAATACAGGCCGTTCTCCACGTCCTTGACCATCTCCGCCACGCTCAGCGGCGCCTTGCCCGGCGCCAGCGAGACGTTGGCCATGCGCTGGAACTGCACGCTGGACCACGAATCAGCGTAACTGCAGCCATGCGAGGCGTCGCGCCCGAGGATATGCGCTTCATCGCGGGTGGCCTGGTAGTCGACCAGGATGCCATCGCGGACCAGGTCCCAGCGCTGGGTCTTGACCCCTTCATCGTCGTAGCCCACCGCGCCGAGGCTGCCCGGCTGGGTCTTGTCGGCGGTGAAGTTGACGATGTCGCTGCCCCAGCGGAAGCCGGCATCGCGCTTGTCCAGCGTGGCGAAGCTGGTGCCGGCGTAGTTCGCCTCGTAGCCCAGCACGCGGTCCAGTTCCAGCGGATGGCCGACATTCTCGTGGATGGTCAGGAACAGGTTGGACGGGTCCAGCACCACATCGTACTTGCCGGCCTTCACCGAAGGCGCAGTGAGCTTTTCGCGTGCCTGGCGCGCGGCGGCCAGTGCGTCTTCGCGCGGGTCGTAGGAATGGCCGTAGCCGACCACCCCGCCGGGCAGTTCGAAGCGCCCGCTGCGGTCACCGTCGAGGAACTCGTAACCCATGCCCATCGGCGCGGACAGGCCGTTGCGGGTGCGGAACCGGCCGCTGGCCTTGTCCACCGCGGTGGCGGTGAAGGGCAGCCAGATGCGGTGCACGTCCTGGTCGATCCAGGAGCCATCGCTGGAGGCGAAGTACTTCTGTTCGTTGACCAGGAACAGGGTGGAGTTGAAGTAGTCCGCGCCGGCGCCGAGCGCGGCGGCATTGATGTCCAGCAGCAGGCCGACCTTGTCCTGCACCGGAACCGCCATGGCGTTCTTCTTCAGCGGGGTGCGCCAGCTGACTTCGCCCACCCCGGGCGTGGCAGCCAGCTGCACGCGGCGGGTCTGCACCTTCGCGTTGGCGCGGGCGATGGCCACCGCCTGCGCCACCGCCTGCACGACCTGCTCCGGCGTGCGCTGGTGGGTGGCAGCGAAACCCCAGGCGCCGTCGACGATCACGCGCACGCCGACGCCGGCCGATTCGCTGTTGGTGACGTTTTCCACGTTGCGTTCGCGGGTGATGATGCCCTGGCTCAGGTAACGGCCGATGCGCACGTCGCAGTAGCTGGCACCGGCGCCGCGCGCGGCCTGCAGCGCGGCATCGGCCAGGCGCTTGCCGAGCGCCGGGTCACCGGGTTCGAGCAGCTGCTCGGCGGCGATCAATCGCCCGTGCGGCAGCATCAGGCCGGCCAGGCCGGCGCCGGTGAAGGCCAGGAAATCTCGACGTCGCACTGCCACCACCCCACGTGCACTCAGTTGACACCCGACTTTCGCCAGCGCCATCCAATGGCACAAGTGACTGCAGTCATGGTCGTGTCACAGGCACAATGGCGTTCTGCCACTTTCGTCACGAACCATGACCGAAAAGCCGTACTCCCTTGCCTGCGAGCGCAACCGCGATCCCATCGCCGCCGCGCTGGACCCGTTCATGGCCGATCGCCGCCGCGTGCTGGAGATCGGCAGTGGCACCGGCCAGCATGCCGCCTGCTTCGCCCAGCGCTGGCCATGGCTGCAGTGGCAGCCCAGCGACCACCCGGACCACCTGGCGGGGATCCGCGCGTGGCGCGACGATGCCGGGCTGGCCAATCTGCAGCCACCGTTCGCGCTGCAGGCCGCGCTGCCGCCGGCGCCGCCGCTGGCCGTGCCGGCCGGTACGCCGCGCTTCGATGCGGTGTTCAGTGCCAACACCCTGCACATCATGGGCTGGGAGCACGTACAGGCGCTGTTTGCCGGCCTGCCTGCGCTGCTGGAGGGCGGTGCGCTGCTTGCGGTGTATGGCCCCTTCAACTACGCCGGTCGCTTCACCAGTGACAGCAATGCCCAGTTCGATGGCTGGCTGAAGGCCCGCGATCCGCGCAGCGGCATCCGCGATGGTGAGGCGGTGCAGGCGCTGGCGGCAGCGCAGGGGTTCGTCGCAGTGGACGATCTGCCGATGCCGGCCAACAACCGGTTGCTGGTGTGGCGGTTGGGGTGATCAGGCGTCGGGCGCCTCGAACTTGCCGAGCAGACGCGCACACGACGCATGCAGCTCCTCGACGAGATCGTCCAGAACGGGATGGGCCATTCCCTCCGCGCGCATGCGGATGTTCACTGCGCTGGCAGCAGACGGCAGGCTGCCGGCCATCTCGGCCAAGGTGTACAACGTGGCCGTGGGGTCGAGCTTCATTGATTCGGCGGTGGTCTGCCAGTCCTGCAGCCGGATATCCCACCATCTGTAATGGCTGCCGACCTTCATGGCCATCTTTATCTTCCGCCGCTGCAGGCTCGGATAAGGAAATGCGCTGGAAATGTCGTACAGCGGCGCAAGCCTCACCGTGCCGCCGGATCCGAAAAGCAGTGAACAGTTCTTCGCGTGGGCGTCGGTTCCACCGATGAGATAATTGAACATCAGTGCGCGCATCAGGACATCTACGTCGACGCGAGGCTGGGAAGAGTGCGCCCACAGCAGAGCGGCCAGATCAGCGGGACCAGGTCCACCCTGGTTCTGGTACTTCAGGTGAGGTGTGATCGAAAGCGCCTGGCAGAAATCCTCCTGATGGATCCGATGCCAGACCCCGTCGATCTGCTGGCGATCATAGCGTTCGACCGAAATCGCGGATTCGCCATTGACGACCATCTTTTCCACGTGCGCGGCAGGAAGGCCAAGCTGGCGTGCCAGTCGCAGGCAGAAGATCTCGTTCTCCACGAAACCGTCATAGTCGCCGCTCGGTGGTTTGATGATATGGGTCGTCGGCAGTCGCCCACTGGGAATCGCCCAGCAGCCGTCCGGTTGCTTCATCAATGCGATCTTCGACTGGGCTCCGGCGAGGCTGAAGTGACCTACCGTGTCGTCAGGGCGCCCGACACCACCGGTCTGCCGCAAGCCAGCAAGACGTGCAGCGACCTCTTCGCCGGTCAGCGTGACCACGCCATCGTCTGCACCACCCAGGACGGCCGCGAGTCTCTGGTCGGTGATGAACTGGACGGCACCGGCGCAATCTTCGCCCACGTGCGCCAGCAGTGCCGCGGGATTACGGGGCGACACGTGGAAATGTGAGCCCCAGCGCTGGAGCAGGTTCTCGTTGTCGGGCAGCAGCCCCCACAGCACCGACGCGACGTCCTCGTGTCCGAACCGCTTCCGCAGCAGCGGCAGGCTCAACGAGAGGGGATAGGCGGCAGGTGATTCCAGCCATCCACTGGCGTAGTCGAACTGAGGGTGGCCGTGGGCATCACTGCCGAGTGTCCCTGCAATCTCACCAGATAGAAGTACAGTCAGGGCCATCGGTGTTCCCAGGTTCGTGAGCTGGTTGATTGATTGCGAAGACGAGGACCTGCGGAGTGCGTCAACGGGATCGGCGTGGGTGATTTCCATCCGCAGGTTCCGGAGCACCCAGGACATTACGTTGTTCAACGCTGTCTTTCTCTTGCAGGTGTCCCGAATCCGCGCGTGCAAGCCAATTGCCTACGAGATCCGCGAGCGCGCTCTTGTCGACGTCGGGCGCAGCCTGTTCGACTTTGCTCTTATCAATGATCCGGTTGATGTCCACGCGCGGGCCACTGCCTTCGGCAGTGGGAGAAGACGAAGAAGGCGTTGCGTCCAAGCGCAGGCCGAGCACGTTCAAGGTGCGGAGTATCAGGCCCAGTTCGGCTCCGGGCTTTCCTTTTTCCATCTCGATGACCCATCGACGGCTGACGCCGACGGCATGCGCCAGCGTGGCCTGATCCCACGCCAGCGCCTTGCGCCGCTGTCGGATGAGAACTCCAAGATCATTGGGCGTCTTGAGCTGGGCCATCGGGCAAATGTAACCGATAGTTCACATAAGTCCAATAGTAATCGAACGATTACATTTCAACGAAGTAACTGTTCGATTACCTTGCCGACGGGGCAGCAGCCGTGGCAGCCCTCAAGCCACCTGGACGATGTGCAGCGCGCGCGGGTTGTTCCACTGCGCCAGCAAGGTCGCCTCGCGTGCCTTGGCCTTCTCCAGGTGCGCTTCCTTGACGTGGCCGTAGCCGCGGATGTGCTCGGGAATGCTGGCGATCTCCACCGCCAGCGCAAGCCGGTGGTCATCCAGGCCGTCCAGCAGCAGCTGCACGGTGGCCTCGTAATCGGTGATCAACCGGCGTTCGCCGACGCGCTCGGCGGTGCGACCGAACGGGTCCAGCCGGCCGCCACGCAGGAACTTCAGCTTGGCCAGCACGCCGAACGCCTTCAGCATCCAAGGGCCATACTCCTTCTTGATCAGGCGGCCCTGCGCATCCTTCTTGGCGAACAGCGGGGGAGCCAGATGGAAGCGCAGCTGGTAATCGCCCTCGAACTGCTGCTGCAGGCGGCGCTGGAAATCGCCACTGGTATACAGCCGCGCCACTTCGTACTCGTCCTTGTAGGCCATCAGCTTGAACAGGTAACGGGCCACGGTTTCGGTCAGCGCGGTGGAGCCGCCCAGCGTGTCCTGTTCCCCCTTCCGCACCCGATCGACCAGGCTGCGGTAGCGGTCTGCATAGGCCTGGTCCTGGTAGTCGACCAGGAATGCGGCGCGGCGCGTGATCATTTCATCCAGCGAGCGCGACAGCCGCTCATCGTCGAGCGGCAGGAACGCCACGTCATCGCCGGCGTGCCCGGGCAGGCCCCGCAGCTCGCGTTCGTCGCTGCTGTTGCGTGGTGCGGTGGTGGCGCCCCATTCGGTGCTTTCCCATTCGCCCGGCGGCAACGCGTGCAACGGACCCGGCGTGGTTTCGGCCGAGGTGTGGCCATTGCGGACCAGGCCGGCGGCCTGCTGCACGGCGTGCGGGTCCACCGCGGCCAGGCGGCCCCAGGCAAAGGCCTGCTGGTTCATCGCCACGGCCGCGCCGTTGAGCTCGATGGCGCGCATCAGCGCATCGAAGGACAGCGGCACCAGGCCCTGCTGCCACGCGTAGCCCAGGATGAACAGATTGGCTGCGATCGCATCGCCCAGCAGCGCGGTGGCCAGCTGGGTGGCGTCCAGCAGCAGCGGCGATTCGCCGCCCAGCGCCACGCGGATGCCGGCCACGATGTCGGCGGCGGGGAACTGCATGTCCGGCCGGGTGGTGAAGCTGCCCGGCATGGCTTCATAGGTATTGAGCACCACCTGGGTGCGACCGGCGCGCACCTTGGACAGCGCCCAGTAATCGTTGACCACCACCATGTCGCAGCCCAGCACCAGGTCGGCTTCACCGGCGGCGATGCGCACGGCATGGATGTCGGCCGGCGTGCGTGCGATGCGGATGTGGGTGGTGACCGCACCGCCCTTCTGCGCCAGGCCGGTCTGGTCCAGCACCGAAGAGCCCTTGCCCTCCAGGTGCCCGGCCATGCCCAGCAGCGCGCCGATGGTCACCACGCCGGTGCCACCCACGCCGGTGATCAGGATGTTCCAGGGCTGCTCCAGCGCGGTCCGCACCGGCGGCGCCGGCAGGTTGTCCAGCAGGGTGGAGGCATCGCGCTTGCTGCCCTTGCGCGGCTTGCCGCCGTGCACGGTGACGAAGCTCGGGCAGAAGCCGGTGGTGCAGGAATAATCCTTGTTGCAGTTGGACTGGTCGATATCGCGCTTGCGCCCGAACTCGGTTTCTTTCGGCAGCACCGATACGCAGAAACTCTTCTTGCCACAGTCGCCGCAGCCCTCGCACACCAGCGAGTTGATCACCACCCGCTTGGCCGGGTCTTCCAGCTTGCCGCGCTTGCGCCGGCGTCGCTTTTCGGTCGCGCAGGTCTGCTCGTAGATCAGGATCGAAACGCCCTTCACCTCGCGCAGCTGCTTCTGCACCGCATCCAGCGCGCTGCGGTCATGGAAGGCCACGCCGTCCGGGAACTGGGCGCGCTGCCGGGTCCATTTCTCGATGGTGTCCGACAGCACCACGATGGTCTGGATGCCTTCGGCGCGCATCTGCCGGGCGATGTCCGGCACGCTCAGCGGGCCGTCCACCGGCTGGCCGCCGGTCATCGCCACCGCGTCGTTGTAGAGGATCTTGTAGGTGATGTTGACCCCGGCGGCGACCGATTGGCGGATCGCCAGCGACCCACTGTGGAAATAGGTGCCATCGCCCAGGTTCTGGAACACGTGCGGGGTATCGGTGAAGGCGGCCTGGCCGGCCCAGGTCACCCCTTCGCCACCCATGTGGGTGAAGGTGTCGGTGCTGCGGTCCATCCAGGTCACCATGTAATGGCAACCGATGCCGCCCAGCGCGCGCGAGCCTTCCGGCACGGTGGTGGAGGTGTTGTGCGGGCAGCCGGAGCAGTAATGCGGCACGCGCGGGAAGTTCGCGCGCGGCAGGGCCAGCTCGGCTTCCTTCTCCTGCATCCACTGCAGGCGTTGTTCGATGGAGTCGTTGTTGAAGAACTTCTGGATGCGCCGGCCGATCACCCCGGCGATGGTGGCCGGGGTCAGCTCGCCGGTGGACGGCAGGATCCACTCGCCTTCTTCGTCGTACTTGCCGACGATGGACGGCCGCGGGCCCCAGCTGGCCGGCCAGTTGAAGAACTGCTCCTTCATCTGGCGCTCGATGAAGGCTCGCTTCTCTTCCACCACGATGATGTCTTCCAGCCCCTGCGCGAAGCGGGCGATGCCCTGCGGTTCCAGCGGCCAGGTCATGCCGACCTTGTACACGCGGATGCCGATGTCGGCGCAGGCCGCCTCGTCCAGGCCCAGGTATTCCAGCGCCTGCAGCACGTCCAGGTAGCTCTTGCCGGTGGTGACGATGCCGAGCCGCGCGCGCGGTGAATCCAGCACGGTGCGGTCGATGCCGTTGGCACGCGCGAACGCCTGCGCGGCCTTGACCGCATAGCGGTGCAGGCGCATTTCCTGGTCCAGCGGCGGGTCCGGCCAGCGGATGTTGAGACCGCCGGCCGGCATCTCGAAGTCCTCGGGCAGCACGATGCGTCGTGCCAGCGGGTCCACGTCCACCGATGCCGATGATTCCACCGTCTCGGCGATGGTCTTGAAGCCGATCCAGCGCCCGGTGTAGCGGCTCATCGCCCAGCCCAGCACGCCCATGTCCAGGATGTCCTGCACACCGGCCGGGTTCAGCACCGGCATCATCGCGCTGACGAACTCGTCCTCGCTGCCGTGCGGCAGGGTGGAGCTGCGGCAGGCATGGTCATCGGCCGCCAGCGCCAGCACGCCGCCCAGGCGTGAGGTGCCGGCCGCGTTGGCGTGCTTGAAGACGTCGCCACAGCGGTCCACGCCCGGCCCCTTGCCGTACCACATGCCGAACACGCCCTGCACGTTGGCACCCGGGAACAGGTTGGTCTGCTGCGTTCCCCAGACCATGGTCGCGCCGAGATCCTCGTTCAGGCCGGGGGTGAACTTCACCCTGGCCGCGTCCAGATGCTGGCGCGCGCGCCACAGTTCCAGGTCGAAGCCGCCCAGCGGGCTGCCACGGTAGCCGCTGATGAAGCCTGCACTGTCGATGCCGGCGGCGGCGTCGCGCAGCCGCTGCATCAGCGGCAGCCGGACCAGCGCCTGCACACCGCTCAGGTAGATCCGCCCGGTTTCGCGCGCGTACTTGTGGTCAAGCGTGTAGTCGCGGTCGAGCTGGTCGGCAGAATCGGGAGACGTGAGCTGGGCGGTACTGGTCATGGCTGGCCTGGTTCGGATCGGCTGGCGCCGGCTGCGCTGGCGCAGGACCGGAGGGCGCGGATTGTAACAGTGGCCCGGTCGTCGGCCGGTACTCGCTTCTGGTACCGCACTGCGGTTAGGATCAGGAAGTGGGAGGTTGTTGTTGCAACCTGGGGAAAAATCGATGTCACTTGTTAGACAGTTCCTTGCCAGCCTGGTGCTGGTATCGGGGACAGCCGCTGCATGGGCTGCCCCCCTCCTGCCTGCGCCGCAGGAGTTCTATTTCGATCCTGATCCCGCTGCCGTTCCGGTGGTGGTGGTACAGGCCGAGGGCGATGAGCTGGTCAGCCAGCTGCTGCGCCAGCGCGAACGCGGGCGCAAGTCGCTCGAGGCGACCGTGCAGCTGGCCGGTGTGGCCATCGCGCAGGGCCGCACCGAACTTGGCCAGCAGCTCTACACCGAAGCGCTGCAGGCCACCGCGGCCAATTCGCCGTCGGGCCGGATGGTGCGCTGGAACCATGGCTGGGACCTGTTCCGCCAAGGCCAGCCTGAGGCGGCGCTGGAGCAGTGGCATGCCGCCGCCAACGCATTGCGAGGCAATCCGTCGTGGATTCCGCCGACCTACGCACTGGCCCTGTGGCAGCTCGGGCAGAAGGAGGAAGCGGTCAAGTGGTATGCCGCCGCCGTCCGCACCGAACCGGGCCAGTGGAGCACCTCGACGAACTACCCGAGCCTGTTGCCGACGTGGCGCGACAGCGAGCGCGCCACACTGGCACAGGTGCAGCAGGCCTGGGCCGCGCAGCCGCCGAAGTGGCCGTGAACGAGCATGCCGCGCCAGGCCGCCGGATGGCGCGCCCGGCGCCGGACATCAATCGTCGGCGTTGACCGTGCGCGCTGCGGCCCACTCGCGCAGCGCCTGGACCTGTTCGGCCATCAGCACCGACAGCGGGCGGCTGCCGCGGATTTCCGCCATCAGCACGTCGGTATCCAGCGCCCGCTGGTCGGCATGGGCGGCGTACAGGCCGGCAACGATGGCCTGTTCGATCTCCGCGCCGGAAAAACCATCCGCCGCGGCCGCCAGCGCCGGCAGTGCGAAATCATCGGCATTCAACTGACGACGTGCCAGGTGCAGGCGCAGCAGTTCCACGCGTACATCCGGGCCGGGCAGGTCGACGAAGAAGATCTCGTCGAAGCGGCCCTTGCGCAGCAGTTCGGCGGGCAGTTCGTGCACCTGGTTGGCGGTGGCCACGATGAATACCGCTGCCTTGCGCTCGGCCATCCAGGTC
This sequence comes from Stenotrophomonas sp. Bg11-02, assembly GCF_002836635.1. Taxonomy (NCBI): domain Bacteria; kingdom Pseudomonadati; phylum Pseudomonadota; class Gammaproteobacteria; order Lysobacterales; family Lysobacteraceae; genus Stenotrophomonas; species Stenotrophomonas sp. Bg11-02. The sequence goes on along the minus strand of NZ_PJAY01000071.1, from coordinate 95,613 downwards.
AGCAGCGTGCCCAGCACGCGGCGTGATACGCCGCCGTCTTCGCCGCCGGTCGCCAGGCCCTTTTCGATCTCATCGATCCACAGCACGCACGGCGCCAGCTGTTCGGCCGATGCCAATGCCTGGCGCAGGTTGGACTCGGTTTCGCCGTGGTACTTGTTGTACAGCGCGCCGACATCCATGCGCAGCAAGGGAACGCCGAACCCAGCGGCGGTCGCCTTGGCCAGCATCGATTTGCCGCAGCCCTGCACGCCCAGCAGCAGCATGCCGCGCGGCGGATCCAGGCCGGCCGGTGCGGCGCCGGCCAGGAACGCGATCCGGCGCTGGTTGACCCAGCGCTTGAGCCGGTTGGCGCCGGCCACGTCGGCAAAGCGCGCGGTGTCGTACTCGTACATCAGGTGGCCGCTGCGGTTGAGCAGTTCGAACTTCAGCCGCGCCAGCTGCGGCAGGTCGTCGTCACCGAGCGCGCCATCGGCATAGATCAGCTGGCGGGCGATCCGCCGCGCATCGACCAGGCTCAGGCCCTGCAGGTTGCGCAGGATCTTCTTCACCGCCTCGCTGTCGACCTCGACGCGGCGGCCGCCGTGCTCGCGCGCGTAACCGGCCGCTTCCTCGCGCAGCATCTTCAGCAATGCGTTGGCGTCGGGCAGGCGCGGGTTGAACCGCGTCGCCAGCGCTTCCAGTTCGGGCGGCAGGGTCACTTTCGCGCCGATCAGCACCAGCACGTGCGGCTGGCTGTGGCGGCGCTGGATGAGGTCGCGCAGCGCGCGCTGGTGGCTGGCGTAACCCAGGTAGGGATGGAAATCGAGCAGCAGGTAGATGCCGCGCTGGTCGGCCTGCTGGATCATCTGCAGTGCCGCGCTGGCATCGGGCGGGCCGACCGCATCGTCTTCACGTTCCAGGTCGATGCGGCGCAGGCCTTCGGTGATCGACCAGCGATGCAGTGCCCGCCATACCTGCAGCAGGGTCTGCCGGAACAGTTCGATGATCCGACCCTCATCCTGGGTCTCGATCACGATCAGGGGCGTATTGGCGCGTATCAGCGCGCTGAGGTCCTGCAGTTCGCTCATGACGGTTCGATCCTTCGGGGGCGCCACGATAACAAAGCCATCGCCCGGGTGGTTCAGCCGCGCGACTATCACCCTCACCTGCACCGGTGTACGCTCGGGCAACGTTCTCCCGGAAGCGAGGCCTGCATGAAGACCATCCTGGTGGCCGGTTCCAAGGGTGGGGTGGGCAAGACCACCCTCGCCACCCACCTGGCCGCACATGCGGCACTGCAGGGCCGGCGTACGGTGATTGCCGACGCCGACCCGCAGGGCTCCAGTACCCGCTGGGCACAGCGCAGGTCCGAGCTGGAAAGCGCGGTGCTGCCGATCGACGTGCACAAGAAGAAGCAATGGGCGCAGAAGCTCCCCGATGGCACCGACACGGTGATCATCGACGCCCCGGCCGGTGCGCTGGCCGACGATATCCTGCATTTCCTCGACGCCGCCGATGCCGTGGTGGTGCCGGTGCTGCCTTCGGCGCTGGACATCGAAGCCATCGTGGGCTTCCTCAACAGCCTGTCCAAGGTGGCCCGGGTGCACAACCGCAAGCTGCCGGTCGGGCTGGTGCTCAACCGTACCAAGCCGTGGACACAGACCTCCCAGCAGGCCATCCAGATGCTGTCCGACTGGCCCTATCCGGTGGTGGCGCAGCTGCGCGACAGCCAGAGTTACGTGGTGATGACCGGGCTGGGACGCAGCCTGTTCGATTACCGATCCGCCCAGGTCCGCGAACACCAGGCCGACTGGGAACCTCTGCTGAAATGGCTGGACAAGACATGAGCCGATTGTACCCCTCATCCAATGGAAGACTCCGATGCGTGAACTGATCCTGCTTCGCCATGCCCACGCCGAACCGGCCAGCACCGGCCAGGCCGATCTTGACCGACCCCTTTCGGCGGTCGGACTTGCCGAGGCCGAAGCGGCCGGCAAGTGGCTCAAGGACAACAACCTGCAGCCTGATTGCGTGCTCTGTTCACCGGCACGCCGTACCCGCGAAACCCTGGAGGCGGTGGTCGGCGTCACCGGCTTCTTCGAACACAAGCTGGAAGACAAGGTGTACGACGCCACGCCCGGCACCCTGATCGGGCTGGTCGACGATCGCAACGACGTCGAACGGCTGATGATCGTCGGTCATAATCCCGGCCTGGAGCGCCTGGTCGCCCTGTTGAACACGGGCGAGACCAGCGACTACCGTGGCATGCCGCCGGCAGGCATCGCGGTGCTGCAGTTCCCCAAGGAAGCCAGCATCGAGCCGGGCGTCGCCAGCCTCAACGCATTCTGGTGGCCGTGACCCGATGAACGCGTGGCAGAGGGGGCTGCTGCTCGGATTGGCCGTGGTGCCGGGAGCGCTGGCCGCACAGCCGGCGCCGCCCGCGGCATTGCCGGTGTTGCCGCCAGTGCAGGTCGTGCACCGTGCGCCGCTGGTGCTGGATACACAGCGCTCGCGGCTGGGGTTCGAAGTGCGCAGCCGGCTGGGGCAGCGCATCGAAGGCAGCTTTCCGCATTTCGAAGGCCGCATCGAGGTGCTGTCCGATGGGCGCCACCAGGTCCACCTGAAGATGTACACCCGCTCGGTGGAGATCCCTGGCAAGCCGCGCTACACCGGCTGGATGCGCGGGGAAGAGTTCTTCGATGCCGCCCGCCACCCGGTGGTGGAATTCGATTCGCTTCCCTACGACCCCGCCCGGGTGGACCACGGGGGGGACATCGAAGGTCGCCTGATGCTGCGCGGGGTCAGCCATCCAGAAACGCTGCGGGTGGAAAGGGCGGAATGCGCCAGACCCGGCTATGATTGCGATGTCGTCAGCCGTGGGACCGTCCTGCGGGGCCGCTACGGCATGGACAACTGGCAGCTTGCCCTGAGTGATCGAGTGACCTTCGTACTGCGAGCGCGCCTGAGCGAGGCGCCGAAACCGTGAACCTGATGTTCCGCTGGGTGATGCTGGCAGGCCTGCTGCTGCTCGGCGGCTGCGCGTCGCTGTCCAACAGTGAGCGTGAGCGTGCCGCGGGGATCGCCGTGCAGGCCCGCTCCACCGTCGTGGACTGCGACCGCGCTGATCGCTGCGCACAGGATTCACCGCTGCGCGCGCTGGCCGGGCGTGCCTTCACCGCATCGACCCCCGACCAGCCCCGGCATTACGCCACCATCCTGGACGAGGGCGAAGAAGCGCTGGTGGCGCGGCTGAACCTGCTGCGCAGCGCCACCCGCAGCATCGACCTGCAGACCTACATCTTCGACAAGGATGACAGCGCCAGGCTGGTGATCGACGAACTGCTGGCGGCCAGCCGGCGTGGCGTGAAGGTGCGCCTGCTGATCGACCAGTTGTCGGCGATCTCCGACCTGCAGATCCTCGGCGCGCTGTCATCGGCCCACCAGAATTTCGAACTGCGCGTCTACAACCCGACCTTCGGCAAGGCGCAGCTGAACTACTTCGACTACGCAGGCAGCGTGCTGTGCTGCTTCCGCCGCTTCAACCAGCGCATGCACAACAAGCTGCTGGTGGTCGATGATGCGATCGGCGTGGTGGGCGGGCGCAACTACCAGGACGATTACTACGACTGGGATTCGGAATACAACTTCCGCGACCGCGACGTGCTGGTGGCTGGTCCCGAAGCGCGGGTGATGGCGGCCAACTTCGAAGCGTTCTGGAGGGCCCCGCGCAGCGTGCCGGCCGAACGCCTGAACGATGTCGGGCGGATCCTGCTCGACAGTGGCCCGCCTTCGCTGCCGCCGGCCGTGTATCGACGGCCCGAGCGGGTCGAGCGGGTGCTGGCCGAAGCCATCGATGATGCGTGGATCACCCGTAGCTTCGTCGACACCGCGCTGCCGGTGGCATCGGTGCGTTACGTCGCCGACCTGCCGCGCAAGCATCGCCGCGAAACCGTCGAGCAGCCACGCAACGGGCAGCATGTCACCGAACCGCAGCTGGACCGGCTGATCGCCGAGGCGCAATCCGAAGTGCTGCTGCAGACGCCGTACCTGGTGTTGTCCAAGCCGGCGCGCAAGCTGTTCGCCGATCTGCGCAGGCAGGCCGATCCGCCGCGCGTGCTGGTGTCCACCAACAGCCTGGCGGCCACCGACAACCCGATCGTCTACGCGCTGTCCTACAAGTACAAGCGGCGCAACATGCGCGAGCTGGGCTTCAACATCTTCGAGTTCAAGCCGTTCCCGCTGGATGCACCGGTGGATTACCGCAACCTGCTGCCGGACCCGATCGCCGGCGACTCCCCGGAAGGCGGTCGCGGCGGGCTGCTGGGCGGCAGTGCGGCCGGCAGCAATGCCCGGCCTCCCGGCAGCGGCGGCCGCAACGACGGCAGCGCACGCGACACGGCCGCGCCGCGCAGCAATCCACGCACCGGCAGTGCCTACCAGAACGCACGCGAACGTCGCCGCGCGGCCGGCAGTGAAGTGGAGCGCGACCTGCTGCGCACCGAGACCCGTCCCTCGTTCCTGGGCAGCAAGGCGGTCAATCGCCCGCTGCCGGTGACCCGCCAGGGCGCACGCATGGGGCTGCACGCCAAGTCGCTGGTGGTGGATCGCCGCATCGGCGTGATCGGTACGCACAACTTCGATCCGCGCAGCGAAAACTACAACACCGAAGGCGCGGTGATCATCGACGACCCGGTGTTCGCCCAGCGCCTGGCCGACAGCATCCTGCGCGACATCGATCCGCAGAATTCCTGGACGGTGGCACCGCGCAGCAAGCCACCGGTGCTGTCCGGGCTGAACTACAGCATGGGCAAGGCCTCCGAGGCGCTGCCGATCCTGGATTTCTGGCCGTGGCGCTACGCCACCGACTACGAGTTCCAGCCGGGCCCGGCCTGCCCGGAGCCGCTGCCGCGGCAGCATCCGGACTTCCATGCCTGTTACACCGCCGTGGGTGACTTCCCCGAAGTCAACGTCGGCCCGAAATTGTTGCTGGTGCGCATGCTGACCGCCTTCGGCGCCGGCCTGGTACCGATCCTCTGACTGGAGTCGTGCCGTGCCTTCCGTATTCCGCCACGCGGTTTCCCTTGATGCCCTCAACGCGCTGAGCGCCAACACGGTGATATCCCAGCTGGGGATCGTCTTCAGCGCGGTCGGCGATGACTGGCTGCAGGCGACCATGCCGGTGGATGCACGCACCCACCAGCCCTACGGCATCCTGCATGGCGGGGCATCGGTGGTGTTGGCCGAGACCCTGGGCAGCAGTGCCGGCAACCTCTGCGTGGACAACAGCCAGCAGGTCTGCGTCGGGCTGGAGATCAATGCCAACCACGTGCGCGCCAAGCGCGAGGGCGTGGTCACCGGTACCGCGCGCGCGGTGCATGTCGGCCGCAGCACGCAGATCTGGGACATCCGCATCGAAGACGAACAGGCGCGGCTGGTCTGCACTTCGCGGTTGACCCTGGCGGTGGTGGCGGCCGGCCACGGTTGAGCGGCGAACTGCAACCGCGGCACCGCCAGGATGCTGCAGAACACAGCGTTGCCGCCGGATGGCCCATCCGCGCAGCCGCCTTGGCCACCCCGCGCTGGCAGGCGCTGCGGTGCTCGGGTATCGTTCCCGCATGAATTCCCCCACTCCGGCCACCCGTGGCGGCGTGGCGCGTGTGTGCCGTTACCTGTACCGCGTACCGCTGCTGCTCATCCACCTGCTCGTGTTCCTGCCGCTGATCCTCATCGGCATGCTGCCGCCGTGGGGCGAACTGCGCGTGGGCGATGAACCGCTTGGCTACAAAGTGGTCAACTGGTGGTCGGCCGGCCTGATGTGGATCTTCGGCTTCCGCCTGGTGCGCATCGGCAAGCCGCTGCACGGCGCGGTGCTGTTCGTGGCCAACCATGTCAGCTGGGTCGACATCTGCGTGCTGCACAGCCAGCGCATGATGGGTTTCGTCGCCAAGCGCGAAATTGCCGGCTGGCCGGTGGTCGGCTGGCTGGCCGGTCGCGGACAGACCATCTTCCACCAGCGGGGCAGCACCGAATCGCTGGATGGGGTGATGCAGCAGATGGTCGTGCGCCTGCGCGAAGGCAAGGGCGTGGGTGTGTTCCCGGAGGGCCGCACCCGTGGTGGTCATGAAGTGGGGCCGTTCCACGCGCGCATCTTCCAGGCGGCGGTGGAAACCGGCGTACCGGTGCAGCCGGTGGCGCTGCGCTACGGTGCAGGCGGCGAGGCACAGACCGTGGTGGCGTTCGGCCCGCGCGAAAGTTTCTTCGCCAACTTCCTGCGCCTGCTGGGCGAGCCGGCCCGCCGTGCCGAAGTGCATTTCCTGGAGCCGATCGGCGGGCAGGACCTGGAAGGTCGCCGGCGCATCGCCGAAACCTCGCGTACCCGCATCATTGCGGCAATGGCCGGCAGCTGAGCCGACGGTGTCCGTCCCCGCGCCCGCGATGTCCTTCGATTCCGGTCCGCCCGGACTGCTGACGGCGGCCGATTACCAGCCGCCGCGCTGGCTGCGCAACGCACACCTGCAGTCGATGCTCAGTTCAAGCCGGCTGCGCCTGCGGCGCGGGCAGGAGCTGCTGGCCGCTACCGGTGCGGCACATCGGGAGCTGATCGTCGATGGCGGGCAGGGCGTGCGCCTGCAGGCCTGGCACAGTGCCATCCAGGCACGCGCGCCGCGCGGCATCGCCCTGCTGCTGCACGGGTGGGAGGGCAGCGCCGAATCCAGCTACATGCGCATGACCGCGGCCCGCATGCTGGCTGAAGGCTTCGACGTGGTCCGGCTGAACTTCCGTGACCATGGCAATACCCACCACCTCAATCCCGGCATCTTCCACTCCAACCGCATCGATGAAGTGGTGCATGCGGCCGCTGACATCGCCCGCCGCTGGCCGCAGCTGCCGCTGGTGGCGGCCGGTTACTCGCTGGGCGGCAACTTCGTGCTGCGGCTGGCCCTGCGTGCGCCGGCGGCCGGCGTGCCGCTGCAGCGGGTGGCCTCGGTGTGCCCGGTGCTGGACCCGGGCCTGACCATGGACAGCATCGAAAACGGCCCGGCCATGTATGACTGGTATTTCCGCCGCAAGTGGGCCGGATCGTTGCGGCGCAAGCAGGCGGTCTACCCGGAGCTGAGCGACTGGGATGAACGCGTACTGCGGCTGGACATCCGGGCGCTGACTGCCTGGCTGGTCGAGCACCATACCGATTACGGCTCGCTGCAGGCTTATTTCGATGGCTATTCCATCGCCGGCGAGCGGCTGGCGGAGCTGCAGGTGCCAGCGGACATCCTGATGGCCAAGGATGACCCGGTGATCCCGTACACCACTTTCAACGACTGGCAGCTGCCGCGGTCGGCGCGCCTGCAGACCGCCGAATGGGGCGGTCATTGTGGCTTCCTGGAGAACTGGCGCGGCGATGGATTCTCCGAACGCTGGGTGGCCCAGCATCTGCGACAGGCCGCGCGGGACGGTTGAGCGCGGCCGCGCCTGCACGATCGATCAGGGTCGTTACAATGCGGGTTTGCACTCCAGCCGGACCCGTCATGCAAGATCAGATACTCCAAGCCCTGCGTCTTCGCGACGCCGACCAGGCCGTGCAGCTGGCCACCCGCTGGATCGCCGCCGAGCCGCAGCAGCCCCAGGCCTACCGCTGGCACGCGCTGGCGCTGCAGCAGCAGGGCCAGTTGGCGGCTGCGGTTGACAGCCTGCAGCGCGCGCTGGAACTCGCCCCGGACGATGCCGACCTGCACCTGCAGCACGCTGGCCTGCTGCTGGCACTGCACCAGTTCGAAGACGCCGAAGCGGCGCTTGGACGCACCACCGGTTTCAATCCCAACGAACTGTCGGCCTACCTGATGCAGGCGCACCTGGCATTGGCGCGCAACGACGTGGACGAGGCGGAAAAGCAACTCAAGCTGGCCTCGCGCGTGGATGCCGGGAATCCCGAAGTGGTGGCGCTGTCGGGCATGCTGGCGCTGCGTCGTGGTGCGCTGGATGAGGCGTTGGCCCAGCTGTCCAGCGCCGTGCGGGCGCTGCCGGATGATCCGCGCATCGTCTATGCACTGGGTACGGCCTACCTGCGCAAGGACATGTTGGCCTTCGCCGAACAGGCATTCCGCCGCGTGCTGGTCCTGAACCCGAAGATGACCGCGCTGCATGGGTTGCTGGTGCAACTGGCACTGCGCCAGGACAATCCTGCCGCAGCGGCCGAGATCATCGAGCAGGCCCTGCAGCAGCCCGGGCAGGACAGCGTGGCGATGCGCCGCTTCGCCGCGCAGATGGCCCTGCAGTCCGGCCAGCCCCTGCAGGCACGCGACCACCTTCGCCCGCTGCTGGCCAGCAACGCGGGCGATCCGCAGTTGCTGCAGCTGCTGTTGATGGCCTGGCAGCGCCTGGGCCGCGACGAAGAAGCGCGTACCGAACTGGATGCGGTGTTGGCCGACCACGACCAGCTGCACAATCTGTGGCTGGCCCGCCTGTCGGTGGAAGGCGTGGGCAGCGAAGGCGCCGTGGCCGTGGGCGAACGTTGGCTGGCGGCGATGCCGGCGCACCTGCCGGCGCTGGAAACCCGCATGCGCCTGCATGACATGAACGGCGAACAGGACGCAGCCGAAGCCATGGCAGAGCGCATCCTGGCGCTGGAACCAGGCCGTGTCAGCGGCGCCACGCGACTGGTGGACGGGCTGGTGCGGCGCGATCCTGCCGCCGCTGCAGCCCGTGTGCAGCAGATGGTGGACGCGGCCGAAGGGCGCGCCAAGGAAGACCTGCGCACCTGGCTGGGCGAAGTGCATGACCGTGGCGGCCAGCCGCGCGAGGCCCTGCGTACCTGGCTGGACCTGCATGCCGACAACGTGGCCAACCGCCTGCCGCTGCCGCCGCAGGCCAAGCCACCGGCCAGCTGGCCGGCCCTGGGCGAGGTCGATCCGGAGCTGGCATCGCGCCCGATGTTCCTGTGGGGCGCACCCGGTTCGAACGTGGAAAAAGTGATGAGCGCGCTCAGCGCGGCCAGTCCGCTGGTGCGCGTTGACCGCTTCAGCGCCACGCCCCCGGACGATGCCTTCCAGAACTACAACACGCTGCAGGACCTGGCTTCGGGCAAGCTGACGCCGCAGGCGCTGGTGGACGGCTGGCGTGCGTGCCTGCCTTCGCGCGGCTTGGCCAACGACACGGTGATCGACTGGTTGCTGTTCTGGGACAACGCCCTGCTGTGGGCGCTGCGACCTGCGTTGCCGCAGGGGCGTCTGCTGGTTGTGCTGCGCGATCCGCGCGACATGCTGCTGGACTGGATCGCCTATGGCTCCGGCGCACAGCTGGCGATCACCAGCCTGCAGGAAGCCGCCGAATGGCTGTCCCGTGCGCTGACCCAGGTTGCCGTCCTGAGCGAGCAGGATCTGTATCCAAACGTGCTGGTGCGCGTGGACGCGGCGGGCAACGATCCACAGGCGATGGCGCTGCTGCTCAGTGAGGTGATGGGCGTGCAGCTGCCACCGGCACCGAACATCGGTCCGCCGCGCCTGCCGAGCGGCCACTGGCGCAACTACCGCGAGGTCATGGGCGCTGCCATCGAGCTGCTGACCCCGGTCGCGGTTCGCCTGGGTTACCCGGAGGAATGAGCCACATGCAACTGACCAGCACCAGCCTGATCAACGGCGCACCGATCACGCGCGAGTTCGCCGCCGGCGATGGCGATGGGTTCGCCCTGGATCGCAATCCGCAGCTGGCGTGGAGCGGGGTGCCGGAGGGCACCCGTTCCTTCGCGCTGATCTGCGTGGATCCGGATGTGCCGACGGTTGCCGACACCGTCGGCCGCCAGGACATGACCATTCCGCGCGACCAGCCGCGCTGTGATTTCGTGCACTGGGTGATGGCCGACATTGCCGCGGACGTGCGCGAGCTTGCTGCCGGCAGCTGCAGCGATGGTTTCGTGGCCAAGGGCAAGACCGCGCCGGCCGGCCCGGCGGGCAGCCGCCAGGGACTGAACGACTTCACCGGATGGTTTGCCGGCAATCCGGACATGGCCGGTGACTATCTTGGCTATGACGGCCCGTATCCGCCGTTCAACGACGAGCGCATGCACCGCTACTTCTTCCGCGTGTTCGCGCTGGACGTGGCGACGCTGGAGCTGCCGACGCCGTTCACCGCCGGCGACGTGCATCGTGCGATGCACGGCCACGTGCTGGCCGAAGCTTCACTGCACGGCACTTACACGTTGAATCCTTCGCTGTAACAAGCAACGTCAACGTCAAAAGCTGCAGGGCTGCTTGTTGGCGGGGCAGGGTGGCTTGGCGACGGCAACAACCGCATCCTGCGGGCCTCGTTTCGCGCCATCCATGGCGCTCAACGCCCCCGCCAATCCACCCCGCCCCACCTTCGACAGGTCCATGGCGGCCATGGAACCTGCGGTAGCGCCGACCCATGGTCGGCGGAATCTTCCCGCCAACAGCCCGCTGCGCTCGCCGACCATGGGTCGGCGCTACCGCTTTTCCATTTTCTTATTACGCGGCGGGCGGCACTCGGAACCTGTCAGAGCGACGGGAGGGTGGGCTGTCCGGGACACTGTGAGGCAGGAGCCGAACAGTAGCCTACAGGGACGTACTTGCGGCGTGTCCCGGACAGCCCACCCTCCCGTCGCAAATCACGCAGCCTGCTCCTCGCAGCAGCACGCCGCGAGGGGGTCTCACCCGTTCGCCGTCACTTCTCGACAGCCGACTCCACCACCATGTCCAGCACGTACGCCTGCGAGGATGCATCCGCCGGCGGGTTGGCCACCTTGAAGCGGTTCACACGCAGTACGTTGCGGGTGCCGGCCTCGTGGGTGTAGCCCTCGATGCTGTCGTAGAAATTCTCGAAGGCGCCCGGCTGACCCTGCTTCAGTCCCTGATCGTCGAACTGCACTTCGCGCACCTGCAGGCACTGCTTGTCCTTGATCAGCGGATGCGGGCACGGCTTGGTCTGTGCGGCCACTTCCAGGAACACGCGCTCACCCGGGCCACCGAAGCGGGTCTCGGCCGTGGGCTCCGGCGCGAACACCAGCACCTCGCCCTGGGCGGTGCGCAGGGTCAGCTCGCCGTTGTCGCCCAGTTCGGTCTTCAGGGGGCCCTGCAGGCGGCTGCCCACGGCCTCGTCCAGTGCCATCAGGTCCGGACCGCAGGCCATCCGCGTGGATGCCAGCTGAGACAGCACCAGGTTGCCATCGGCCAGGGTGTAACCGCCGTTCATGCCATTGCAGGTGTTGGACACCGATACGCGGCCATCGCTGAAGTCCAGCGTCACCGGCTTGTCGGCACGTGCGAACAGCGCATCGATGCGCTTGCCTCCGGCATCGGTGGCGTCCTTCAGGCGCCAGTGCTGTCCCTGCAGGCGCTGCACGTCCAGATGCGCGACGGTCTTCTGCGCGGCGGCCGCGGCCGGTGCCGGAGCGAGGTCGTCGGCATTGCCGGCCGGGGCCGGGTTCTGGCTGCAGGCCGCCAGCAATGCCAGCGGCACGGACAGGATCAGGGTGCGCTTCATGTTGGATTCTCCTTGGATTGCCGGATTCAGAACGGATGCGCGCGCCCGGTGGGGTCATGCGCATCCCACCACCTTCAGTTGCCGGCAGGCAACCACAGCAGCAGTCCCGCGCCGAGCAGGATGCGGTACACCGCGAAGGCGGTGAATTTGTGAGACTTGATGTAGCCCAGCAGCCACTTCACTACGACGAAGCCGGTGACGACCGCGGCAAGGAACGCCACGCTCACCTCGGTCCAGTTCTCGCTGGCCAGCTTGCCTTCCTTGGCCAGTTCCAGGAAGGCATACGCGCTGGCGGCGAACATGGTCGGGATGCCGACCAGGAACACGAACTCGGTGGCCGCGGCACGGCGGCTCAGGCCCAGCAGCATGGCCAGGAAGATCGCCGATGCCGAGCGCGACGTACCCGGGAACACACCGGCCACCACCTGCGCGATGCCCACGCCGATGGCCACTGTCCAGGTCACCTGGTCACGATCGGGCAGGCGTGCCGTATAGGCCTCCACCAGCAGCATCCAGATGCCACCGATGATCAGCGCCCATGCAACCGGACTCACTGTCTCCGGCAGTTCCCAGCCGGCCAGGCGCACTGGCAGGCCGACCACCGCAGTCACCAGGAAGGCCGTGCCCAGCTTCATCACGTAGTCGCGGTTCTCACGCTGGTGCAGGCCGGTGGCGAGCGTCCACAGACGCTGGCGGAAGACCAGGGTGATGGCGAGGATCGCACCGGCCTGGATGATGATGTTGAAGAAGTCCGAGCGCGCGCCCAGCCAATGCTGGGCAATCAGCAGGTGCCCGGTGCTGGAGATGGGCAGGAACTCGGTGACACCTTCTAGGATGCCCAGCAGCAGGGCGGAGAGCAGGTCAGACATGGAGGAGGAATCGTCGGATGGCAGCAGAGGTGCCGACGAGGATAGACCATCTGCCTACGCACCAAGGCAGTGCGCGGCGCTGGTAACGCACCACCATGGTGCGTTTTGTTGTGCACCATTCAGGCGCACGCTCATGCAAATCAACGGCTTGTGAGGGTCCAGAAGTTGGCACGGAGATTGCTCTGGTAATCCCAGGCATTCAATTCCAACCGAGGTTCCACCCGATGTCCGTTGAAAACGTTGAGAAGCTGGTCAAGGACAACCAGATCGAGTTCGTCGATCTGCGTTTCGTGGACATGCGTGGCATCGAGCAGCACGTCACCTTCCCGGTCAGCATCATCGAAGCGTCGCTGTTCGAAGAGGGCAAGATGTTCGACGGCAGCTCCATCGCCGGCTGGAAAGGCATCAACGAATCGGACATGGTGCTGCTGCCGGATCCGTCCAGCGCGTACGTGGACCCGTTCTACGCCGACCCGACCATCGTCATCAGCTGCGACATCCTCGACCCGGCCACCATGCAGCCGTACGGCCGTTGCCCGCGCGGCATCGCCAAGCGCGCCGAAGCTTTCCTGAAGTCCAGCGGCATCGCCGAACAGGCCTTCTTCGGCCCGGAGCCGGAGTTCTTCATCTTCGATTCGGTACGCTTCGCCAACGACATGGGCAACACCTTCTTCAAGGTCGATTCCGAAGAAGCCGCCTGGAACACCGGTGCCAAGTATGACGGCGCCAACAGCGGCTACCGTCCGGGCGTGAAGGGCGGTTACTTCCCCGTGCCGCCGACCGATTCGCTGCACGACCTGCGCGCGGAAATGTGCAAGACGCTGGAACAGGTCGGCATCGAAGTGGAAGTGCAGCACCACGAAGTGGCCACCGCCGGCCAGTGCGAGATCGGCACCAAGTTCAGCACGCTGGTGCAGAAGGCCGACGAACTGCTGCGCATGAAGTACGTGATCAAGAACGTGGCCCACCGCAACGGCAAGACCGCGACCTTCATGCCCAAGCCGATCGTCGGTGACAACGGCAGCGGCATGCACGTGCACCAGTCGCTGTCCAAGGGCGGCACCAACCTGTTCTCCGGTGATGGCTACGGTGGCCTGAGCCAGCTGGCACTGTGGTACATCGGCGGCATCTTCAAGCACGCCAAGGCGATCAACGCCTTCGCCAACGCCGGCACCAACAGCTACAAGCGGCTGGTCCCGGGCTTCGAAGCACCGGTGATGCTGGCCTACTCGGCCCGCAACCGTTCGGCCTCGTGCCGCATCCCGTTCGTGACCAACCCGAAGGCGCGTCGCATTGAAATGCGCTTCCCCGATCCGATCCAGTCCGGCTACCTGACCTTCACCGTGCTGATGATGGCCGGCCTGGACGGCATCAGGAACCAGATCGACCCGGGCGCACCGAGCGACAAGGACCTGTACGACCTGCCGCCGGAAGAAGAGAAGCTGATCCCGCAGGTCTGTTCCTCGCTGGACCAGGCGTTGGAAGCACTCGACAAGGACCGCGAGTTCCTCAAGGCCGGCGGCGTGATGGACGATGATTTCATCGACGGTTACATCGCGCTGAAGATGCAGGAAGTCACCAAGTTCCGTGCGGCCACCCACCCGCTGGAATACCAGTTGTACTACGCCAGCTGAGCACGCGCGGCGGTGGTGGAGGATACCCCTCCCACCTTCGTCATCGCCGCATCTTTTCCGGCTGGGGAGCCGGGACGGATGAGCCTGCAACGCGGTAGAAATCGTTCCACCGTTCAGGGGCAAGCAAGACCGGACGCGCGTCATGGGCCTACCTCCCTCCCGCGTCGCTGGCTGTGTTTGGAGAGAGACACAGCCGCCAGGGCCCAGACCACGTTCGGCGCGACAGCCACGGCCACCCTGCGGGGTGGCCCGTGGTTGCAGACGCCACGGCCTGCATCCGCCGTGGACCCATCCACCATCGGGATATGCGCATGAAACTGATCTCCGCCATCATCCGGCCGTTCAAGCTCGACGAGGTCCGCGAGGCCCTCTCCGATGCGGGCGTGTCCGGCATCACCGTGACCGAAGTGAAAGGTTTCGGTCGACAGAAGGGCCACACCGAGCTGTACCGCGGCGCCGAGTACGTCGTCGATTTCCTGCCCAAGATCAAGATTGAAACCGTGGTGACCGACGAGCGGACCGACGCGGTGATCGAAGCGATCCAGAACGCAGCGGGCACCGGCAAGATCGGCGACGGCAAGATCTTCGTCACGCCTGTCGAACAGGTCATCCGCATCCGCACCGGCGAAATCGGCGCGGACGCGCTGTAACCCACTCGGAGATCCCTCGCATGAAGATTCGACTGTTCGCCGGGTGGCAAGCCCGGTTCCATCTGGTGTGCCTGCTGATGCTGCTCAGTGCGTTGGCCGTGGGTGCGTTCCCCGGCGCTGCGCATGCCCAGGCGCAGGTCACCCCGGTGCCAACCGAAGAAGTGACCGTCGAGCCGCTGGCCGCCGAGCCGGTCGCCGCACCGGTGGCCGAAGCCGCCGCCGCGCCCACCTTCGACCACGGTGACGTGGCCTGGATGCTGACCTCCACGCTGCTGGTGCTGCTGATGGTGGTGCCGGGCCTGGCGCTGTTCTACGGCGGCCTGGTGCGTTCGAAGAACGTGCTTTCGGTGCTCAGCCAGATCCTGGTGGTGTTCTCGCTGGTGATCATCCTGTGGGTGGCCTACGGCTACAGCGCGGTGTTCAGCGAAGGCAACCCGTTCTTCGGCTCCTTCACCCAGTTCGCCTTCCTGAAGGGCTTCTCGCCCGATTCGGTGGGCAATACGCCGATCGCCGGCCTGCCGGATTATCTGTTCGTCGCCTTCCAGTCCACCTTCGCCGGCATCACCACCGCACTGATCGTCGGCGCCTTCGCCGAACGCATCAAGTTCAAGGCGGTGATCCTGTTCTCGATCCTGTGGTTCACCCTCAGCTACATCCCGATGGCGCACATCGTGTGGGGCGGCGGCTACCTGGCCGAACTGGGCGCGATCGATTTCGCCGGCGGCACCGTCGTGCACATCAACGCCGGCGTGGCCGGCCTGGTCGGCGCGTACTTCGTCGGCAAGCGCATCGGCTACGGCCAGACCGCGCTGAAGCCGCACAACGTGGTGTTCACCTACATCGGCGCGATGCTGCTGTGGGTGGGCTGGTTCGGCTTCAATGCCGGCTCGGCCGCCGCCGCCGACACCGTGGCATCGCTGGCCTTCCTCAACACGATCCTGGCCACGGCCGCGGCAGTGGTGGGCTGGACACTGGTGGAAGCGATCACCAAGGGCAAGCCGTCCGCACTCGGCGCTGCATCCGGCGCGGTCGCCGGCCTGGTCGGCATCACGCCGGCCTGCGGCACCGTGGGCCCGATGGGCGCGCTGGTCATCGGCGTGGTCTCCGGTGCGCTCTGCGTGTGGGGCGTCACCGGCCTGAAGCGCCTGCTGAAGGTCGATGACACGGCCGATGTGTTCGGCGTGCATGGCATCGGCGGCATCGTCGGTGCACTGCTCACCGGTGTGTTCAGCGCGCAGTCGCTGGGCGGCACCAAGGCCGACCTGGATATCGGCCACCAGGTATGGGTGCAGTTCGTCAGCGTCGCCTTCACCATCGCCTGGTGCGCCGTGGTGACCGCGCTGATCCTGCTGCTGGTCAAGGCGCTGGTCGGCCTGCGCGTCACCGAAGAGGCCGAGCGTACCGGCCTGGACGTGACCTCGCACGGAGAGTCCGCTTACGAGGTCTGATCGACCTGCCTGCTGCAGAACAACTTGTTGATGGCGCCTGCGTGCGCCGTGACCGGCGGTCCGGGGGCCGCCGGTTTTTTAATGGGTACAATCGGAGCATGAAGATGATCCGCCACCTGGCCCTGCTGCTTTCCTGCGCGCTGCTGGCCGCCTGCGCCGGTGCGCCGGTGGAAGAGGGCAATCCGCTGGCGACCTGGGTGCCATCGGCCAATCACAACGCGCGCATGCCGGTGATCATCGTGTTGCACCACACCGACCAGCACTCCGTGCAGCAGAGCCTGGATACGCTGCGCAGCGCCAACAGCGGCGGCAAGGTCAGTGCGCATTACCTGATCGGCGCCGACGGCAAGCGCTACCAGCTGGTCGCCGACGATCGCCGCGCCTGGCATGCTGGCCCGGGCCGCTGGGGCACCATCACCGACCTGAACTCCGCATCGATCGGCATCGAACTGGACAACGACGGCGACACGCCTTTCAGCCAGGCGCAGGTCCAGTCCTTGATCGTGCTGCTGCAGGACCTCAGCACGCGCCTGCGGATTCCGCCCTCGCAGGTGATCGGCCATGCCGATCTGGCGCCTTCGCGCAAACAGGATCCCAGCCGCTTCTTCCCGTGGCAGCAGCTTGCGCAGGCCGGTTTCGGGGTCTGGCCGCGCGCTGCCGACGGACTGCCGCCGGCCGGCTTCGATGCCTGGCAGGCGCTGGCTGCGTTCGGCTATCCGCTGGACGACCGGGAGGCGGCCGTAAGGGCATTCCACCGGCGCTTCCGCGGCAGCGACGACCTGTCCCCGCTGCTGGACGCCGAAGATGCGCGCATCCTGCATTCGCTGCTGCTGCAGCAATAACCAGCGCTGTGAGGCACACTCAGCGCCCTTTTTTCAGATTTCGGGCTGCTGGCCCGGGTAGGACAGTTGATGAACACCGACAAGAAGTATTACAAGCACCCGGCCGAATCGGACCTGGGCAAGGGCAACGTGCTGATGGAAGCCCGCGGCGAAAAGATCCTGCGCCAGGTCGAAGTGTACGGATTGCGCGCGGTGTGGTCCGATGCCACCGGGCAGAGCGATGATCGCTTCCTGCTGGCCGACCAGCCGCTGTCCTTCTTCGATTTCGATGAAGATGACGAGATCAGCGCCCGCGAATTCGAAAGTGCCTGGAAGAAGGCGCGGGACGCCTCGGGCACGCCCTGAACGCTGGTGGACGCGCTGGTCATCGGCGTAGGCCTCCGCTGATCAATCGCCCGCAGTTGGCCTAAGTCGCCGGCTAATGCAACGAATGTTGCTGGCGCTGTGTATGACAGGCAATGCCGAAATGACTCTGGGCCGATCTGAGTTCCTCAGATGAGTCATGCGTATGATTGGCAGTCCGTTCTCGCTAATCGAATTCGATGATGCGCTCGAGCAGATTTACCCGGGTCGCAGTTGACGTCAACCGCTGACGTTCTGATTGCAACTTGGACGCCACCGCGGAACACTCGCGCGCATAGCCAGACTAGCGCGCATTCATCCAAGGGCGGAACAAATAACTGTGATGCAGCTCCGCAAATATAAACATCCATTGTCGAATCGGTTGCCTAGGGTATTCATTCGTGTGAGTCTCGAGCTCGGAAGACCAAACGACATGGAGAAAGTTGAATGATCCGATTCATATTGGCACTGACTCTTCTCGGGACCTGCAGTGCGGCGAACGCAGCTGTTGAGCGCTGCGAAAGCTGCACGCCAGAGGAAATGTTCGCCGCAGGTGAATTAGCCGTCACCCAGGTTTCCTGGAACCAGCCTCAGTATCCGGTGTATGTAGTCAATTTCACCGATGGTAACGTAGTGAAGGTTGCTTATCAGAACAACGTCGACGAGGACTTTGACTGGGAGCGCGACGAGTTCGACGCGTGGGGCATTAGTGTAGAGGTCGAACCTTCTGTCCGTCAGTACATACAGGAGATGCACGCGATAATGCCGCCACCGGTTGCATTGAGCCGAAGTGGAGCGAATGGCAGCGGTTCGGTCGCCGCGCGTGCAAATGACCCCACCATGCCCGGCTCCGTCATCGATGCGATTAGTGCGCCTGCCTACGACATCTCCATCCACAACAAGTTGAATGCTTCAGTAAGTGCGAGTTATCGGCAAGCTTTTTACAATGCAGTGTCGCAATTCAATCCGATTCCGTTCTTCAACCCAGGTGACGTGCCACCCCCCGTCAGGGGAGTATTCGATGACGGAACTTATGCCTACTACACGTGGGACCCTGCCACGGCGCAATGGGTTCGCATAAAGGGCAGTGCGCGTGACGCGTGGGGCAATCCCATCCCGGAAACGCGGCAGGCTGTAGCTAATGGCGGCTACACGGAATATCTTTTTCCGGATGGTGCTGGGGAAGGGATGACCAGCTTCGTTCATCATCTGAATAACATGGGCGTGCAGATCCGGCAGGGCGGTGGATCGGGCAGTACTACACGTATCGCATGCACGAGCGCTGGCGATACGGTGATCTGCGAGATCGTCATGATCTGAAGGTGTTTTGTGGCGATGGTTAATGCCGTGTTGCACGCAGATACCAAGCACGTCTTGTAGCGCGCACGTACCAACGTGCGCCCTGCAAATCCGTCAGCTAGCTGATTACGCCGGTTTTGCACTACATTGGTGCAATGACTGTTTCCTCGCCGCCGCCCCTCGTTGAACAGCTCGGCACGCCGGTTGCCTGGGCCGATGCCGAGGGGCGCATCACCGGCTGCAACCCGGCGTTTGCGCGCTGGCTGGGGGTCAGCGGGCGTCGACTGGTCGGCCAGCCGCTGGTGGCGCTGGAAGCGCAGGGCGATGCGTTGGCGCATTTCCTCGCCCGCGACGAGCGCGACAGCCTGCGCCTGCACCGGTTGGCGCTTGCGCTGCCGGGCGAAGACGCCCGCTTCGCCGAAGGCTGGATGAGCCGGCTGGACGACGGCGGCTGGTTGCTCGAAGCGCATCCGGTAGATGAGTTTCCCGGGTTGGACCCGACCCAGGCCCTGCCCAGCGCGCTCAGCGCGGCCCTGAAAGGGCTCGCCCACGAGTTGCGCAACCCGCTGGCCGGGTTGAAGGGTGCGGCCCAGCTGCTGGCGCGCCGCATAGCCCAGCGCGATGCCGACGAGCGCGAACTGGTGGACCTGATCGGCACCGAAATCGAACGCCTCAACAGCCTGCTCGACCAGCTGCTGTCGCCCGCCCCGGCCGCCCCGCACGCCGCGCTGAACATCCACGCTGCGCTGGAGCAGGTGCTGCGCCTGGCAGAAAGCGAAGCCGGCTGGGCGGTCAGGTTGCAGCGCGATTACGATCCCAGCATTCCGGAATTCAATGGCGATGCCGACCGTCTCAGCCAGGCGGTATGGAACCTGGTGCGCAACGCCATCCAGGCCGGTGCCGGCGGCATCACCCTGCGCACGCGGGTGGAGCACGGCGTGCGCATCGCCGAGCAGCTTCACCCGCTTGCCCTGCGGCTGGAAATCGCCGACGACGGCCGTGGCGTGCCCGAAGAGCTTGCCGAACACCTGTTCCTGCCGCTGGTGAGTGGCCGCGCCGAGGGCACCGGATTGGGCCTGGCGCTGGCCCAGCAGGTGGCGCGCGAACACCGCGGTACGCTGACCTATCGCTCGCGGCCGGGCCATACCGTATTCACCCTGCTGCTGCCGATCCGCGGCGGCGACCCCCATGAGGTCGTGGCCCATGACTGATGCCCCGCATCCCGCCCACCCCGGCCAGCGGGTCTGGGTGGTCGACGATGACCGCGCCGTGCGCTTCGTGCTCTCCACCGCGCTGCGCGATGCCGGTTACCAGGTGGAAGGTTTCGACAGTGCCGCCGCCGCGCTCGACGCGCTCACCCGCCAGCCGGTGCCGGCGCTGCTGTTCACCGATGTGCGGATGCCCGGCGACGATGGCCTGGTGCTGCTGGACAAACTGAAGGCAGCCCACCCGCAGCTGCCGGTGATCGTGATGTCCGCCTATACCGACGTCGCCAGCACCGCCGGTGCCTTCCGCGGCGGCGCGCACGAGTTCCTGTCCAAGCCGTTCGACCTGGACGATGCGGTGGCGCTGGCGCGGCGCGCGCTGCCGGGCGCCGAAGCCCTGCTGCCCGACGATCCCGACCCGGGCGATCCCGGCCAAGTGGACCAGACGCCACAGCTGGTGGGGGATACGCCGCCGATGCGGGCCCTGTTCCGCGCCATCGGCAAGCTGGCGCAGGCGCCGCTGGCGGTACTGATCACCGGCGAAACCGGCACCGGCAAGGAGCTGGTGGCCAGTGCGCTGCACCGCGAATCGCCGCGGTCGCGTGCACCATTCGTTGCGCTGAATACTGCGGCCATCCCGGCCGAACTGCTGGAAAGTGAACTGT
Organism: Stenotrophomonas sp. Bg11-02; assembly: GCF_002836635.1. NCBI lineage: Bacteria > Pseudomonadati > Pseudomonadota > Gammaproteobacteria > Lysobacterales > Lysobacteraceae > Stenotrophomonas > Stenotrophomonas sp. Bg11-02. Next base: position 75,187 of record NZ_PJAY01000071.1, on the reverse strand, counting down.
TCGGCCATGAAGCCGGTGCCTTCACCGGCGCACAGCGGCGCCATGTCGGCCGCTTCGAGCAGGCGGACGGCGGCACCCTGTTCCTGGATGAGATCGGCGACATGCCGCTGGCCTTGCAGACGCGCCTGCTGCGCGTGCTGGCACAGGGCGAATTCTTCCGCGTGGGCGGCCGCGAGTTGATCCACGTCGACGTGCGCGTGGTCGCCGCCACCCACCAGGACCTGGAAGGTCTGGTGGCGGAGGGACGTTTCCGCGCCGACCTGCTGCACCGGCTGGACGTGGTGCGCCTGCAGCTGCCGCCGCTGCGCGAACGCCGCGACGACATCGCCCAGCTCGCCACCACGTTCCTGTCCGCGGCGTCGCACAAGCTTGATGGCCCGGCCAAGCGGCTGACCGCGGCCGCGCTGCAGGCCCTGCGCGAGCACGACTGGCCGGGCAACGTGCGCGAACTGGAAAACGTGTGCTGGCGGATGGCGGCGCTGGCAGCCAGCGATACCATCGGCGCGGCCGACGTGGAGATGGCGCTGAACCGGGGAGCCGCGCGCAGCGGCCCGCGCGCCGGCCATGCCGACCCCGGTCAGTGGGAAGCGCTGCTTTCGCAGTGGGCGCGGCAGCGGCTGGCCGAAGGGGCCGAGGGCCTGCATGCACAGGTCCGCGAGCGCGTGGACCATGCATTGCTGGAAGCCGCCCTGCAGATCACCCATGGTCGCCGCGCCGAAGCGGCCGCGCGGCTGGGGCTGGGCCGCAATACGTTGACCCGCAAGCTGGGCGCCGGCCGCCGGCGTGGCAGCCATTGAACCGAAATCCAAAGCTGCCTGTGCACGCTCGACACCTGGCGTTGATGTGTCGTGGACAGGCAGGCCCGTAACGTGCATTGCAAGGAGTCCACGATGTCCTCGATCCGCCTGATCCTGCCGGCTGCCGCCGGCCTGTTGTTGGTTGCCTGCGGTACCACGCCGCCGCCGCCCGCTGCGCCGCCGGTGGCGGTGAGCGTGGTGAGTACCGCGCAGATGGCCGAGAGCAATCTGTCGCCGGCTTCGGCCAGCATCGTCAGCGGTCGCCTCGCCCTGGTGCCCGAAACCGGTGGCGTGCACGTGACCGGCGTGATCGGCGGACTGCAGCCGCTGCAGCAGCCGGCGTTCCACGTGCACGAGCGCGGTGACTGCAGCGCCGTGGATGCCAGCAGCGCGGGCAACCATTTCAACCCGACCCAGCAGCCGCATGGCGCGCCGGGCAGCGGGCCGCACCACCTTGGCGACATGCCCAACCTGCGCGCCGATGCGCAGGGCCGCGCCAACGTCGATATCCACCTGCGAGGCGTCACCCTTGGCGGTGGCGCCGCCAACGACATCGCCGGACGTGCACTGATCGTGCACGCCCAGTCCGACGATCATCGCAGCCAGCCTGCCGGCAATGCCGGCGCACGCATCGCCTGCGGCCTCATCCGCATCACGAAGTAGCCCTTGGGCTGCGGGCCCTGCACCCATCCAATGGAGAACCACCTGATGCGCCTGATCCACACTTCGCTGTTCGTTGCCGTTGCCGCCCTTGGCCTGAGCGCCTGCAACAAGCAGCCGGAAAACGCCGCCGACACCGTTGCCCCGGCCACCCCGGCCGAAGCCACCGCAGCCACCACCCCGGCCGAAGCCCCGCCGCCGATGACCGGCCCGACCGCAGAAACCGGCGCCACCGCCGTCGCCGAACTGGCACCGACCCAAGGCAATGAAACCAAGGGCTCGGTCAGCTTCAAGCTGGTCGACGGCCGCGTCCACGTCACCGGCCAGGTCAGCGGCCTGAAGCCGGGCAGCGAGCACGGCTTCCACATCCACGAAAAGGGCGACTGCAGCGCACCGGACGGCGCCAGCGCGGGCGGCCACTTCAACCCGGGCACCCAGGACCACGGCAGCGTGGCCAGCGACCCGCACCACGGCGGCGACATGCCCAACATCACCGCCAACGCCGAAGGCGTGGCCACCATCGACGCCCCGGTCTCGACCAACGTCAACATCGGCAAGGGCGACGACTTTGACATCATCGGCCGCGGCCTGATCGTCCACGCTGACGCCGACGACTACAAGACCCAGCCCACCGGCAACGCCGGCGCCCGCCTGGCCTGCGCAGTAATCAAAGCCCCGTAACAGATCAGCTGCACGCAAACAGGAACGCCGGCGAAAGCCGGCGTTCTGCTTTCAAATCCCCCACCGCCGCCGGCACCAGAAATCCGTCAGCAGAGTCGATGGTCCGGGTCAGGCAGGACCGTCTGTTGCCAAGGATGGCAACAGCGAGCCTCCATGGAAGGGTTCACGGCGTGTCCTGCCTGACCCGGACCATCGCCTCACCCACTGAAAATCAAAGCGCCGAGCAGCAAAAATTCACCGTTCCAACAACGCCCGCGCATCCTGCCCCGCCTCGCAATGCACGAACAACACCGGCACCCCATGCGCCTCCAACACCGCCGCCATCTGCCGCTGTCGCATCAGGTACTGCTCATACACGCCCTTCAACTGCTCGCAGTCATTGCGCCCGTGCGCGTAGTACGTGCACCAGCCTGCCGGATCGAACAGCGCCATCCGCGCCTCGCCCTGCGTATAACGCAGCAACGGCTCCGGCGCGGCATCCAGCCACTCATCCTGCCCCGGCGCCATGATCGCCGTCTCGATCAGCGGCCATAGAATCGCCAGGCCCTGGTTGTCGTACTGCATCGACATCATCGCGGCGAGATCGTTCACGGTGAAATAGCGTGCATGTTCCACGCGTGCACCAAACGCCTTCTGCGCCAGCAGCGCGGTATCGGCATGCGCCATGCCCTCGGCCAGCAGCACCGTTTCCAGCGCATCGGATACCGCCGCCGTGGTGGCCGCATCCGTGCCGGTCAGCAGGAACGGCAGCACGCGCAGGCCGCCGCCTTTCAGCGTGGCATCGGCCTGGAACGGCAACGGCACATCGCCATTGGCGTCGGCGCCGAAGGCCAGCAGGCGCGGGCCCTGGCTGCGACCCGGTGCGCGCATCTGCAGCTCTTCCAGGCGGCGGTGGATCGGCCAGCCCGGGCGCAGCACTTCGGCCGGGTCGAAATGCGCCGCGGCGAACACCAGGTCCAGCTCGCTGGCCTGTGGCACCAGCTTGACCAGGTCGCGGCCGATGCGCTCGGCCAGTTCGCCGGATTGATCGGCGGTCAGTGCGGCCTGCGTGGGCGATTGCCCATCGGCGAGCTCAAGGGCCAGCACGCCGATGGCGTTCATGGCGGGGTCGGTTTTGCTCATGGTTTCACGGTTGGCCCATCACAGGGCGGCAGCTACACTTGGGACCATTATGCCTGCCATGTCGTGCAGGCCATGTTGCAGACACCCTATCCCATGCCAGGTATGTCCATGCCCAACGCCCGACCCGTCGCCATCCTCGGTGGCGTCCGTATTCCGTTCTGCCGCCAGAACACCGCATATTCGGATGTCGGCAACCTTGGCATGTCGGTGCGTACGCTCGGTGCCCTTGTCGAACGGTTCGGCCTGCATGGCCAGCAGCTCGGCGAAGTCGCGATGGGGGCGGTGATCAAGCACTCCAGCGATTGGAACCTCGGCCGTGAAGCCGCCCTGTCCTCGGGGCTGTCCGCGCTGACGCCCGGCATCACCATGCAGCGTGCCTGCGGCACCTCGCTGGACACCATCATCGCGGTAGCCAACAAGATCGCCCTGGGCCAGATCGAATCCGGCATCGGCGGCGGTTCGGATACCACCTCCGACGTGCCGATCGTCTATGGCAAGAAGCTGCGTGCCCGCCTGCTGGCGGCCAACCGGGCCAAGAGCCCCGGCGACAAGATCCGCGCGCTGACCCGCGGTTTCAAGTTCTCCGAGTTCAAGCCCGAGTTCCCCGGAGTGGCCGAGCCGCGCACCGGCAAGAGCATGGGCGACCACTGCGAAGACATGGCCAAGGAATGGAACATCTCGCGCGATTCGCAGGATGAGTGGGCGGTGTCTTCGCACCGCAAGCTGGCCGCAGCGTACGAGCGTGGCTTTTTCAACGACCTGATCGCCCCGTTCCGCGGCGTGGAGCGCGACAACATCCTGCGCGCCGACACCTCGCTGGAAAAACTGGCCACGCTGAAGCCGGCCTTCGACAAGGTCTCCGGCCGCGGCACGTTGACCGCCGCCAACTCCACCCCGCTGACCGATGGCGCCTCGGCGGTGCTGCTGGCCAGCGAAGAATGGGCGCGTGCGCACGGCCACGAACCGCTGGCCTACCTGCGTGACTCGCAGGTCGCAGCGGTCGATTTCGTGCATGGCGAAGGCCTGTTGATGGCTCCGACCGTGGCCGTACCGGAAATGCTCAAGCGCAACGGCCTGACCCTGCAGGATTTCGACATCTACGAAATCCATGAAGCGTTCGCCGCGCAGGTGCTGTGCACGCTGCGCGCCTGGGAAAGCGAAGACTACTGCCGCAACCGCTTGGGCCTGGACGCTCCGCTGGGCCGCATCGACCCGGAAAAGATCAACCCGCTGGGTTCCTCGCTGGCCACCGGTCATCCATTCGCGGCAACCGGTGCGCGGGTGATCGCCACGGCGGCCAAGCAGCTGGCCGAGCGCGGCGGTGGCCGTGCGCTGGTGTCGATCTGCACCGCCGGCGGCATGGGCGTGGTGGCGATCGTCGAACGCTGATGGGCGTGATCCGGTAGCGCCGAGCCCTGCTCGGCGAGCCGGGAGCCGCATACGCCGAGCAGGGCTCGGCGCTACCTCAATGCTAGGGAACGCGCGGGAAACCGTTGTCGTCGCGCGGCTCACCGGCGTCGTACACCGGCGGCACCGGCGCCATCACCTGCTCTTCCACCGTTGCGCGCGGGGCCACCACCACGGCCGGCTCCGGGCGTACCAGCGCGATGCTGTCTTCGCCGCGCTGCTCGCGCAGTGCGTTGGCCAAGCATTGTGCGGCCAGCGTGGTCTCACCGCGGGCGAGCAGCGATGCGCCCAGCGCTTCCCACGCCGATGCACCGGCGCCGGCGGCGATCGCCTCGTGCAGCAGCCCTTCGGCCTCTTCATTGCGGCCCTGTGCCAGCGCCACGCGACCCTGTGCCAGCAGCAACGCGGGCGAACCGTCGTGCACCCGGCGCCAGCGCGCCAGGTTGGATTCGCGGGTCGCCAGCCGCGATGCCGGCAGCGCCCCATAGAGCTCCACCAGCTCATCGCTCCAGCGCTGGTCCAGCGCCTGTTCCAGCGCCAGCAGGGCCGGCTCGTCCCAGTCCAGCGCCACCGCACGTGCGGCATAGGCGGACACCACCGCAGGGTCGGCACGCAGCGCCTTCGGCGTGGTCTCCCACTGCGCGGCGAGTGCATTGACGTCGGCCGCTTCCAGCAGCGCCTGTGCCGCCAGCCGGGCTTCCAGCGTGGTCAGGGCATCGGCGGGCAGCACCTTGCTCTGGCGCAGTGCACCCAGCTGACCGTACGCCTCGTGGGCACGGCCGGCGCGGGCCAGCGCTTCACTGCGCAGCCACAGTCCGCGCGGCGGCAGTGGCTGCAGGTTGGCCGCATCCAGAGTGTTGATCGCATCCACCGGCAGGTCGTCGGCGAGCAGCTGTTCGGCGCGCAGCAGCGCCAGGCTGGTGGCATCGGCCGCGCCCAGGCGCTGCAGGTAGGTCTGGCTGGCGGTGTCGTCACCGCGCGCACGCGCACTGCGCGCCGCGTTGGCCAGCGCCACGCCGGTCACTTCCTGGTCCTGTGCCGCGCCGTCGAACAGCTTCTCCGCGCGCTGCCAATGGCCGTGTTCATAGGCCTGCAGGCCATCCACCAGGCGCACGCGGCCCTGCTTGCGGCGATAGCGGCCCCATGCACGGAACGGTGAAGCGATCAGGCTCCACAGCAGCCACAGCACCAGCAGCGTCACCAGCACCAGCAGCGCGACCTGCGGCAGGGTGCTTCGGTAATCGGTACCGCCGTAGCGGAAGATCACTTCGCCATACTGGTTGAGCGTGTCGGCGCCCAGCCACTGCGCGCCGACGACGCCCAGCGCCACGGCCAACAGCAGCACGATCAGGGATTGCAAGGGCTTCATAACGGGGTCTCTCCATCGCGCAAAGTACGCAGTTGTTGCAGGGTGCTGCCCAGTTCCGGTGCGCTCAGGCGCAGCGGCGCCGAGCGCAATGCACGCAGTTCAGCACGCTGCCTGCGCAGGTCCGGTGAATCCGGCCACAGCCGGGTCATCCCGTGTTCAATCCGGTCCAGCGCCTGCTGCAGGGCCGTGCTGTCGCCGCGTTCCACCGCAGCGCGGGCCAGGGTCAGCTCCACCTGCAGCGCGTCGGCACCGGCCACGCGCTGGGCATCGGTCAGCGGGCCACTGAGGCGGCTGGGCGTGATCTGCACGAACGGGGCCAATGCGACCTCCCACCACGGTCGTTCCCGTGCGGTGCTGGTCGGCGACGCCGGGGCCTGCAGCGGCAGGGTCTGCAACGCCTGGGCGAAGGTCGCCAGGCGCAGCCGGGCATCGGCCCGCGGCCCGTTGCCGGCAGCATCAAGCACGTTGCGTTCCTGCAGCAGCGCCTGGCGCAGGTTCAGCCCGCTGGCGGCCGGCAGGTCTTCCAGTTGGGTGGCGGCAAGTGCATACAGCCTGCGCGCGCCGGCCAGGTCATCGGCGCCATCCAGCCGCTGTGCGGCCTGGGTCAGCAGCAGTTCGGCCTCGTCCGCATGCAGCGCATGGCTGTCCTGGCGGGCGCTTTCGGCGAGCCGCGCCAGGTTCTCTTCAATCAAGGCACTGCGCTGGCCCAGGCCCAGCACTTCATCACGCAGCACCCGGTTGGTGCTGGCCGCGTCCTGCAGCCGGGCGCTGGCCGCGCGCTGGTCGCGACGCAGCGCTTCCACGCTGTCCAGCAGGCCCTGCAGCCGGACCGCGTCGGCCTGCGACTGCAGGCGGGCACGTTCCTGCCATTGCTGCACGGCATGCCATCCCCAGCCGCTGGCGGCGACCAGCAGCAGGACAAGGACCAGCGGGACGATCCAGCGCAGCGACCGCTGCGGCGGGGTGGGTGGGGGAGTTTCAGTCATCAGGACAGCATCCCTGTTGCATGCGCCAGCGGCAAGCAGCGCAGAGGGGGGGGCAGGGCCGCGACATGCCTGGCGGACGTCACCTTGGACCTCGGCATGACCGCCGCTGCGCTCGCCGAGCGTGGCTCGGCGCTACCGGGTCTGGCTCACATCAGCGTGCAGTGCCAGCGCGGCGGTGGCCATCTGGCTGGGAGTCGGTCCGGCGGCCACCCGCACCGGGGCCAGGCCCAACGCCCGTGCCTGCACCGCCAGCCGCTCGCTGGCGACCACCACCGCCATGTCGGCCTGCCAGCGTGCCTGCCACGTCGGCGACAGCTGCGCCCAGACACGCTCCAGGGCTTCGCCACTGCTGACCGCCAGCACCCACGGCCGTGGTGATCGCGACAACCGCGCCAGCGTCCGCGCCGGCAGCTGCACGGGCACACGGCGGTAGACGTCGGCGCGCAGCAGCCGGGCACCGCGCGCCTGCAGATCGGCGGCAATCAATCCGCGTCCACCGGGTGCGGTGACCAGGCCTATGGTCATTCCCTGCACATCGGACAGTACGGGCAACGCCAGCAGGCCCTCGCTGTCCATCCGCGAGGGCGCGATGGCATGTTCGATACCGTGCGCACGCAGGGCGCGCAGCGTGCCTTCACCCACCGCCAGCCAAGGTCGTTCGGGAGCATTCAGGAAACCATCGCCGCAGGAGGCCGCCGCAGCCACCGCGCCGGGGCTGGTGAAGATCACCGCCGAGGCCTGCAATGCCGTGCACAAGGCGCGAGCCCCTGCGGCATCAGGGCGGCGCTGCAGCCGCCACGGCGACAAGGCGACGATCTGCGCCCCTGAATGGGCCACGGCGGCACGCAGCGCCGCGTGCTGCCCCTGCGGGCGCAGCGACACCAATGTCCAACCACACGGTTTCGCATGTTCATCCATTGCCTGCATTATGCGGGCCCGCGTTGTTGCAGGTGTAACCACCGATGTCCGTCGAACCCGTTTCCTCCTCGCTGCTGGTCCTGCAACAGGTGCTCGACAGCATGCCGCCGGTGCGGGCGATGCAACTGCGCCTGGAAAGCTACGCCGATGGCCAGCTGCAGCTGACCGCGCCCCTGGCGGTCAACGTCAATGACAAGGGCAACGCCTTCGGTGGCAGCCTGGCCTCGGCCATGACGCTCTCTGGCTGGGCCCTGGTGACCCTGCGCCTGCGGCTGGCCGGCTTTGAAGCGGAGGTGTACGTGGCCGACAGCCAGCTGCGCTACCGCGCCCCGGTGTACGGCGACCTGCATGCACAGGCGCAGATCGATCCGGACAGTGACTGGGACACCTTCCTGTCCACGTTCAAGCAGCGCGGCAAGGCGCGGATCGGCGTGGTGGCGGTGCAGCCCGGAACCGATGGCAAGCCGGCCGCTGAACTGAGCGGTCGTTTCGTTGCCTTCGCCAAAGGGTAGGATGGCAGGCTGATGCCTTGGGGAGCAGACCGTTGAAGCACCTGCACATGCGCCGCCTGATCCAGTTGTTGATGCTGTCCAGCCTGCTGGTCGCCTCGTCCATGACGATGGCCGCCGATTTCAGCCGCAAACAGCGCACGATGCTGGAAGAGACCCAGAACGCCTACGGATCCACCATCCGCTGGGGCAGCATGGAAGACGCCGTCGGCTATCTCGACCCCGAACGGCGCAAGACCAACCCGCCCACCGAATTCGAGCTCAACCGCTATTCGCAGCTGCGCGTTTCGGCCTACCGCGAACGCAGCACCGCGTCCTTGCCCGATGGCACGGTGGAGCGCCGCGTGGAAATCGGCGTGATCAACATCAACACCCAGGCCGAGCGCCTGGTGACTGTGGTGGAGCGCTGGCGCTGGGATCCCGAAGGCAAGCGCTGGTGGCAGTTCAATGGCCTGCCGGACCTGTGGCAGGGGCATTGAGGCCCGCTCTGGCCGATCGCCAGCGATCGGGCTGACGCCGGAAATCGCCGCTGGAATCCCGCGCCCATCGCCTTGTGCGACAATCGGCGCCCGCTTATCGACCCGTGACCTGCGTGAATTACGAAGAGTTGGTGGCCTTTGCAGGCCGAAACCCCATGCTGTCAGCCGCCCTGGTGGGCCTGACCGCCGCGATCATCGTCACTGAAATCCGCCGTCTGTTCCGTGGCTACAAGTCGCTCAAGCCTGCCGAGCTGGTGCAGCTGATGAACGCCGGCGACGCCGTGGTGGTGGACCTGTCCGCCAGCAGCGACTTCGAGAAGGGCCACATCGCAGGCAGCAAGAACGTGCAGGCCAGCCAGTTCGGTCCGGAGCACAAGCTGGTGGCCGCGGCCAAGCAGCGCCCGGTGGTGCTGGTATGCCGTGCCGGCACCGCATCCGAAGCCGCTGCCAAGGCGCTGAAGAAAGCCGGTTTCGAGCAGGTTTCCGTGCTCGACGGTGGCTTGCCGGCGTGGCAGCAGGCAGAACTTCCGCTGGTCAAGGGTCGTCATTGACCTGATGGCGCAGGCAGGGGTTGTGCACTGCATGACCCGCCCCCATCGCTGTTGATGCAACATACCGATCAAACATAACGTTCAACGAATAATCTGGAGCAACAGGAAATGTCCGAAGAAAACACCAACGGCGCCGTCGCGCCGGTCGACGCCGCCAACGGCCCCGCGTTCACCGTCGAAAAGATCTACGTCAAGGACGTTTCCTTCGAATCGCCGAATGCTCCGAGCATCTTCAACGACCAGGTGCAGCCGGAACTGCAGCTCAACCTGAACCAGCAGGTGCAGCGCCTGGGCGAGAACGCCTTCGAAGTCGTGCTGGCCGTCACCCTGACCTGCAAGGCCGAAGACCGCACCGCGTACGTGGCCGAAGTGAAGCAGGCCGGCGTGTTCGGCCTGGTCGGCCTGGACCCGCAGTCGATCGACGTGCTGCTCGGCACCCAGTGCCCCAACATCCTATTCCCGTACGTGCGTTCGCTGGTCAGCGACCTGATCCAGGCCGGCGGCTTCCCGCCGTTCTTCCTGCAGCCGATCAACTTCGAAGGCCTGTACGCGGAAACCCTGCGCCAGCGCCAGGAGCAGGGTGAAGCGTCTTCGCTCGCCAACTCCGAGCCGGCCGGCAACGCCTGATCGGCGTTCCGACCCCGCGCATGAGCGATAACGCTGACAAAGTAGCCGTACTCGGCGCCGGTTCCTGGGGAACCGCGCTGGCCAGCCTGCTCGCCCGGCACGGTCTTCGGACCGTGCTGTGGGGACGCGACGCGGCGATGGTGGAAGCCATCGACCAGCGCCACGAGAACACCCGTTACCTGCCGGGCATCCCGCTGCCGGAGTCGCTGCGTGCGACCACCGACATGGCGCAGGCCGTGGAAGGCGCCGCGTGGATCCTGGTCGTGACGCCGTCGCATGCGTTCAACGAAACGGTGACCGCGCTGGCGCCGCTGCGTCCGGCCGGTGCCGGCGTGGCATGGGCGACCAAGGGCTTTGAACCGGGCTCGGGTCGCTTCCTGCATGAAGTAGCGCGCGAGATCCTCGGCGATGACGTGCCGCTGGCGGTGGTCACCGGGCCGTCGTTCGCCAAGGAAGTCACCCAGGGCCTGCCCACTGCGATCACCGTGCACGGCGACGTGCCCGAATTCGCGCAGGCCGTGGCTGAAGCCATGCACGGTCCCGCCTTCCGCGCCTACACCGGCGATGACATGCTGGGAGCCGAGCTGGGCGGTGCGATGAAGAACGTGCTGGCCGTGGCCACCGGCGTTGCCGATGGCATGCAGCTGGGCCTGAACGCACGTGCCGGCCTGATCACCCGTGGCCTCAACGAGATGCTGCGCCTGGCCGCGGCCATCGGTGCCAAGCCGGAAACCCTGATGGGCCTGGCCGGGCTGGGCGACCTGGTGCTGACCTGCACCGGCGACCTGTCGCGCAACCGTCGCCTGGGCCTCGCCCTGGGCCGTGGCCAGACGCTGCAGGATGCCATCCGCGAAATCGGACAGGTGGTGGAATCGGTGCAGACCGCTGACGAAGTGATGCGCCAGGCGCGTCGTTACGGCATCGACCTGCCGATTTCCGATGGCGTTCGTGCCGTGCTGCACGGCGAACAGACCCCCTCCGAAGGCCTGCGCACCCTGTTGGCGCGTGAGCAGAAGCCGGAGTATCCGGACACGCTGTTCAAGTGACCCGGGCAGGGCTCGCCTGATCTGACCTGACGAACCCCGGCCAACGCCGGGGTTTTTCTTTGCCGATAGCGCCGCGCCATGCTCGGCGGTTGCTCGCGGAAAGTTAAAGAGTGCGCGTGACTTTTTAACTTTTCGTGGATAAAGTTAAAAAGATAGCCTGTTTTTTAAACTTTCGAGGTGATCGGCCATGCGACAGAGTGATGTAGCTCCGCACCTGCGCCAACATCTCGTGCCGGTGGACGGGAAACCCAACGTGCGCGCCATGGTGGCGCCGCCCACGCCGAGGGCGTTGCCTGCAGGATCCGGTTCGCCTGAACTTGCCCACGCCGCGAGCCAGGCACTCGGCCGCCTTATCGGTGCGATGGAGGGATGGAACAACCCGGATATCCTGACCCGCACACTGGTGAGGCGCGAGGCGGTTCAGAGTTCACAGATCGAGGGCACAAAAACCGATCTCGATGAATTGCTGACCTATGAAGCGACATGGAGCGCCGATGGCCTTCCGCCGGACGTGCGCACCACCCAGCATTACGTGGAAGCGTTGCAGTACGGACTGGACGCCGTGCGAAGCGGGGGACGGGCGGCGCTGGATTGCACGCTCGTCAGGCAGATCCATGCAATGCTGATGGAGCACGAGAACGTTCCAAGGGGCACTTACCGTGACATCCAGGCATGGATAGGCACGGGCAGGATCGAGGACGCAAGCTTCGTGCCTGCGCCGCCCGCCCATATCGACGCGTGCATGCGCGATCTCGAACAGAACATGCTGCGTTACGCCCGTCGTGAAGATGAGCAGGGTGAGCTGACCGTGCTTGCCCAGATGGCGATCGCGCATGCGCAGTTCGAGACCATCCATCCCTTCAACGATGGAAACGGGCGGACCGGACGTATCCTGATGCCGCTCATTCTTGCTGCCGAAGGCTTGCCCCCGCTCTACCTGTCCGGAATGCTGATGCGTAACCGCAGCGGCTATTACGCCGCGCTCAAACAGGTCCAGTTGCAGGGGAAATGGGGTCCCTGGCTGGATATGACATACCGTGCCGTGCTTGAGGCGGCGGGCGAGTGCGTATCGTTGGCCGACGATCTGCGCGCGATCGGGCGCGCATGGTCAGAGGCGACCTCGGGTTATCGCAGCCACTCGGTGGTGAGGCGGCTTCCCGACTTGCTGATAGAGCAACCGGTAGTTACCGCAAACAATGTCGCAGCCCTGCTGGACGTGTCGCTGGTAGCGGCGACCAAGGGCATCAACGAGCTGATGACAATAGGCATCTTGAAAGCGAAGGACCAACGGACCTGGGGCAGGTCATTCCATGCGTCCGAAATCATTGATCGCCTGAACAAAGCGCCCGCCACGCCTCGTTGAGCCTGCATGGAGGAGCCAAAAAAAAAGAGCCCGACCAAAGGCCGGGCTCCGTGGGCGTGTGGGAGAGAGGTCACACGCCGTTTCGCACTTACCACCACACCATTCTTTCAACTACGTATTACGCACTAACGACAGGCGTTCTTACCAGGTGAAGCGCGGACCGACGAACCACTCGCGGTCACCGGCCTTGGCCAGCTTCACTTCGCCACTCAGGCCCCAGTTCTGGTTGAACTTGGCGGTGGCGCCGACGCGGCCGTAGAACTCGCCGTCCGGATTGATGCCGTGCTTCTCGCTGAAATCTTCGTAGCCGGCCAGCGCATAGCCTTCGATCATCGGGGTGAACGCAGTGCGCACGCCGACTTCGGTCGAATAGCCATTGAAGTCCAGGCCACGCTTCGGATCGAACTTCTGGTACGCGACGCGGGCCACCAGGTCGGTGGTCGGCGCGATGCCGTAGTTGTAGCCGACACCCAGGCGCCACTGATCAACGTCAGCGTTGCTGCGCTCGGTTTCCTGCGCGGTGTAATCACCAAAGATGTGGAAGTTCGGATGCACCGCGACCGAACCCTTGACACCCCAACCGTCGGCATCGCCGCCACGGGCGTCGGTGTTCACGTAACCGCCTTCCACGTAGTTGTAGGACAGGCCATCAGCGGCGGAGGCCGCGAACGGCATGGCAACCACGAGACCCAGGGCCAGCAGGGAAATCTTGTTCATCGGGACACTCACACCTTTCTTGTTTTGGTAGATCGGACGAGCCTGAAAAACCCGTTCGATAGGTGTGAATTATCCGTTTGCCACCGCAATCGCTCCTGAATATTGAACTGACTGGTACATGAACTTGGTCCCCGTTCAGGGAACTAAGGCACTTCGCTTGTAGCCAAGGTCCAATAGTTCGTGCAGGTTGCACAAACTATTGGACCAAAGGCTTGTACAAACTATTGGATCAATCCCTAGACCGCACCGAGCGATGGCATGCGCAGCCGTGGTCTAAGCAGAGGCGTGGGCCAATGCAAGCTCGCGACGCGTACACTAAACGTACCCGGAACAGGTTGATCCCCGCCTGGAGGGTGGGCCTCTGACACGCAGTTCTCGGAGTCACTGTTCGGAGCGCCTGTGAACGCTGAAGACGATTTGCTCGATCCTGCGATCCGACGCTGGCTTCTGTCGGAGGCAACGCCCCACGTCTGGGCTGCAGCCTTCGCTGCGAATGCGGAAGGGGGTGCAGAGTCGGCACTTCGTGCTGCTAACACAGCTGCCGCCCTCGTGGACCAGATCAAGCATGCACCGCCGAAGCCACCCGAATCCATCGCTGCTCAGTCAGGCCTTTCAATCGATGCACGTGATTTCAGAGGGTGGTATCGCGTCTGCAATGCCTTAAGGAACGGGAAGGATCCTAACTATCTCCCGCCAAGCGAGGAAGAGATCGAAGGTGCTTACCAAGCGTATACGCGGGGAATGGCCGACTTCTACTAAGTCGGCTCAGTCAGAGTGCCGGAATACGGCTGAAGGCTAAATTCTCCTATGCACTCTCACTGCAAATCCTGAGGTTTGCATGAGCGAGAAGCATGATGTGCGCCCAGAGATGGAGGGCCTAGGGCCTGCTTTTGGCCGAAAGCTGACATCCTTCCACATCGAATCCAACGTTGTTACAAGGGCGCTATCGGACCGGAGGCGCCGATCGGGAGACCACGAAGGACTACAGATCTCCTTAATCGGCTGATCCGCAGGAGCCACAAGAGATGAAGTCCAGGGGTATGCTGTGTCCTCCAGAGGCATCTTGATGCGATCACCTTGAGTCCCCACCAGTGCTAATGGGACAAGCCCCCATCAATCCATTCGCCCAATTGTGCGTAAGCCCGAGAAACAGGAGCCTTGCTGATGTCTACGATCAATGAGCCGTGGGATGTGGCGATGGCGCTCCGAGATCTATCCGCCGGTCTGGCAGGACACGTGCACGCCGCGACCGTCCCAACGCACCGTGAGTTGAACGAGTGGCTGCACTACATTAACCGAGCGGCTCCAGTGTATTGGGCACTTGAAAGCGCCTGCGAAGACATCGTTGAGGATGGCGTTACGGAGTCCCAAGTTCAGGCGCTAAAGCAAGCCCTGACTTGTGCCCAAGGACAAGTTGAGTACTGGCATAGGAAGGATCGATGGTAGATCAACCCAACCTTTTTTTTGGCGCGCGCAAATGTCGTCCTAAAGAGCGTGCTGGGCGGGTGATAGGAGTGCCGCCGCGGTTGGTTCTCTCTCACGCTCCGCTCAGCAGCGATACTTTGATGAAGGAATGCCCGCCTGCCTGAAAACACGCGAAGCTTCATTTTGGCGGCGCCCCCCCCGCTTTCAATGAAGGGCTGCTCGTGGCCGGAAGCGGACCTTGGCCCAGCGGATAGGGCAGGGGAGCTGCCATCCAGTATTAGGATTAGGGATTGTTATCGGGGGTTAGGAGATGGCGCCGCCTCTGTATAGATTGGGCCGGAGCCGCTTTACGATCGCTCGGATCGCGTTAGAGCACATGCAGGCTCATGTAGGCTGCAGTAAGGAAAATGAGTGATTTGAGAGTGCATTGGCAGCAACCGCAAATGCGCTCGTGCCTATGGCGACGTGAGGGTTGTTGATACCCACCAAGTAGAGCATCAGCGGGACAGCTAAGATGGAGCCGCCTCCAAGACCAGTCCGAGTATGAAACCGACGAGAATGCCAGAGAGTCCACCCAGTGCGAGCTGCAACGGGAAATGGGTTTGCATGTCAGTCGGCCGTCAGGCAGGGGAGGAGGTGCCGCCTCGCAGGCGCGAGGCAAGAGAGGACAGGTCGTAACCAGCCTCACCGGCAATGGACAGCACCTGTTCGGGCGTAGCGCCGCCGCTACGAACCTGGGATAGGGCCCATAGCGACGTCGAGCGGGTGCCGGTCCTGCAGTAAGCGACGATGGGTGCAGGCAGTTGTTCCAGCAGCACGCCAAACTGCTGCACATGTCCATCGGTGATGCCGCCAGGCACGACGGGCAGATAAGCAAAGCCCAGGCCCGCCCTGGAGCAGGCCGCCTGCAGTGCAAGGTGATCGGGCTGGTCCGGCTGCTCGCCGTTGGGTCTATTACAGATAACACTCGAGATGCCCGCCTCTTTCAAGGCAGGTATGTCGGTGGGAACCAGTTGGTCGGTCACATGCAAGCTCGGCGCAAGTGAGTGCAGATTCATGGCGAATTCTCTGTTGAGCGGGGACGGTGAAGGAGCCAGTGGAGGAGCATGCCGACGACCATGGCGGCCGCGAAAACGAGTGCAAAGGGTTGACCCGTTGGCAACAGTGCAATGGCCGGGCCCGGGCATACGCCTGCCAGCCCCCACCCAACGCCAAACACTACCGCGCCAATGACCAGGTTGCGGTCGATCTGATGCTGATTGGGAATGTGCAGCGCCGCAGCGAGCACAGGAGCATTGCGTGCGCGGACCCATCGATAGGCGATCGCTGACGGAATCAGCGCCCCGGCCATGACAAGTGCCAGTGATGGATCCCACCTGCCTGCGACGTCAAGAAAGGCGAGTACGCGCGCGGGATTGGCCATGTCCGAGACGACCAGGCCCAGGCCAAACAAGGCGCCACACAGAACTGCCGCCAGCCGGATCATGTTCCGCCTCCGATCATCATGCGGACAACCGCCACGGTAGCCATGCCCATGAGCATGAAAACGCCCGTGGCAACCATGGAGCGTGGTGACAGCCTGGCCAGGCCGCAAACGCCGTGACCGCTCGTGCAGCCAGATCCGAGGCGCGTTCCAAAGCCGACCAGCAGCCCGGCCAACACCAACAACGGCGTAGCGGAGATTGAAAGCGACGGCAGCGAAATGGGCTTGACCGCGAGCGCCAGCCCGGACGCCACCAGCAGCCCTGCGAGGAACAGGGCCGACAAAGAACGGTCGCCAGCGGGCGACAGGCCAAGAGTGTTGGCAAGCAAGCCGGAGACGCCGGCAATGCGACCGGTCAGCACCAGAAACCCACCCGCTGCCGTACCGATCATCAGGCCGCCGATGACGGGCCAGTACCAAGCCAAAGAGGGTAGGGTCATAGCAGGTCCACCGGCAGTTTGAGGTAGCGCACCCCATTGTCATCCGGGTCGGGCAGATGGCCCGCGCGCATGTTGACCTGCACTGAGGGCAGGATCAGGCGCGGCATGGGGAGCGTCGCGTCGCGGCTCTCACGCATCTCCACGAACATGTCCTCCGTCACGCCTTGATGCACATGGATATTCGCGGTTCGTTCCGCCCCTATGGTGGTTTCCCATGCGAACCGATCCCGGCCCGTGGCCTTGTAGTCGTGGCAGAGGAACACCCGGGCGTCATCCGGCAGGGCCAGTAGACGTTGGATGGAACGATAGAGCTGGCGGGCCGAGCCACCGGGGAAGTCGCAGCGGGCCGTGCCGTAGTCCGGCATGAACAGAGTGTCGCCGGGAAACACCGCATCCCCGATGACGTAGGCCATGCACGCAGGGGTGTGGCCGGGCACGTGCAAGGCAGTTGCCTGGAGATTCCCAACGGTGAAGTCCGCGCCATCGGCAAACAGATGGTCGAATTGGCTCCCGTCGCGCTTGAACTCCTTGCCAGCGTTGAACACCTTGCCGAAGGTGTCCTGCACGCCGGTGATGTGCTCGCCAATGGCAAGCGTTCCGCCGACCTGCCGCTGCAACCACGGTGCAGCGGAAAGGTGATCGGCGTGGGCATGCGTTTCCAGCAGCCACTGAACCTGCAGCCCTTCGTCATGAATGTACTGGACCAGCGCCGCGGCGGAGTCGGTCGAGGTGCGTCCAGAGGGCATATCGAAATCAAGAACGCTGTCGATGATGGCGCACGCCGAAGACCGGGGGTCGCGTACCACGTGGCTGGCCGTAAAGGTGGCGGGGTCGAAGAACGTCTTCACGCAAGGCGAAGGCGTGCGGCCACCTCGCGCTTCACGCACGATGTCTTGAGCTCTCTCCAATGAAGAATCGACGACGACAGGCCTGTTCACGACTCGCTCCCGGTGGTTGGATGATGGATATTAATACATACTTATATAAACTATGTAAGTGCTTTCTCGTGTCCTTTGTCCGATTCAGCTGGCGTGCGGATTAACAGGTACGCTCCAGCTCTCCTCTCTGGTGCCCCGCTCTTGACCAACCGCCTCACCGCCAACAACCTGGCCGACATGAAGGAACGGGCGCCTGAAGTGGCCGAGTTGCTGCGCTTCATGGCCACGCCGTCGCGTCTGCTGTTGCTCTGCCAATTGTCCCAAGGCGAGTCGACCGTGGGTGGCCTCGAAGAGGCCACCGGCATCCGACAGCCGGCCCTTTCCCAGCAGCTCGCCGAACTGCGTCAGCGGCATTTGGTGACGACCCGGCGAGAATCCCGTTCAGTCTTCTATCGCATCAACGACAGCCGCGTTGAGGCGATGCTGGTTGCCATGCACAGGATCTTCTGCGTGGATCAGTCCGACGACCGGGAGTGAGAAGACGTGGCATGCCGTACGCTCGCACCCACCGCGCTGACGATCGCTCCAGCCGAAGCCAACAGCACATCCTTGTGCGCATCCCACACGTCGCCCTGGATGCCGAGATAAGCCATTCCAAGGTCCTGGTCGACCACCAGAACCGCGCCCCATTCGATCAGTTCATAGGCAGCGGACGTGGCGACGATGAACTGAGTGGCAATCAGGGTCAGCGTCAGCTCGCTGGCCACAGCACGCCTTGCGTAGAGCTCTCTCGCCGCGGGAAAGACCAATACGCCGTAGGCGAGGTGAACGAGTCTGTCGAAATGGTTGCGATCCCAGCCGAACAGGTCGGTGATCCTGTAGCCCGCCAGTTTCTGCGCCCAAGCGTCGTAAGGGACTTCCGAGTACGTAAAATGAGCGCCAACGGCATGAAGGCACAGAAAAAGCAGAAGCGAGACATTGGTTGCGGGCCGGAACGGGCGCTTCCACTGCTGGAAGACAACGTAGGGAATGGCGATGAATACCAGCAGATTCTCCAGCAACCAGTCGCGCCGGTGGTAGGGTTCGACTGCGGCAAGCAGCCAGCACCCTATGTAGATTCCAAGGGAGAACAGCGCGAAGCGCCAGGAGCCCGACTGCGTGCTCCCCAATCTGCCTTTCGCCGTTGCCGAGGCACGATCCTGGCGTTGGGGGTACTCAATGGGCATAAAGGACCGGAATGGTCGCCCCCTGCAATAGCTCCATCGTCATCCCTCCGATGGTCCGCTCGCGCAGGCGGGAGTGTCCGTATCCGCCAACCACGATCAACGTCGCCTTGGTCGCGCGGGCGTGATCGAGCAGGACCTCGCTGGAACGGCGGTGTCTGGCAAGCAGCCGGGTGGTCGATGCGGCGATGCCCCAGCTCCGGAGGTGTTCAATGAGGGAAGCTGTGACAGTGCCAGCAGCACCCTCCATCTCGTCCGAATGGCTGCATATCTCCACCAGAAGGACAGTCTGCAACTGCTGTAGCAATGGGATCGCGCTGTGCAGGGCGCGGCATGCGTTTGGGGTGTCTTTCCAACCCACAATCGCACACGAGTGGTCGCTTGCCCGCCAATGCGGCGGCACCACCACGACGGGCCTTCCCGCGTCAAAAAGCAGCGCATTGAACAGGGCCGCGCCCGCTGGGTCGGCGCTGGCGAATCCTGACCAGCCCCCGACAATGGCCAGATCCGCAGAGAAGGCCAGTCGAGCGGCGAGCTCTGCAGGAGATTCAATGCCCGCTTCGTGAACTTCCACGGAAACACCAGGGTGCTCCGCGATTCTGGCCCTGATCCTTGAGGCTCTTTCCGAGGCCTCCCGCCGACATGCGTCCTGGGCAGCCAGGAACGATGCGCGGGGTGTCGGATCAGCAGTCCCGATCGCCGGCGGAGGCAGGTCGACCGTTTCGATGATGCGCACCCGCGCGTCCTGCGACCTGCCGATCTCGACGGCGAAGCGGATGGCCGCGTCATCTGCTGATGAGTCTGACAAAGGCACAAGAATATCCTTCAACATGGCTCTGGCATCCGGGTGCGTCAACGTGACAGGAACAGGGGAGTGAGGGTGCGCTCGAAGAGCTCCCTCGTCGTTCCCCCCAGCAGCCATTCGCGCGCGCGCGAATGGCCATAGGCGCCGCAGACGAGTAGATCCGCCTGACTATCGAATGCGTGGCCCAGCAGCGCTTCAGCCACGCTCCTCCCATCTGACGACACGGGAGTAAATGTCGCCTCTCGCCCCTGCCGCACCAGACTGTTGACGAACGCCTGAGCATGTTCATTGACCCGGTCACTTCCGTCCACGGTGGTAACCACAAGGGCACACGCGAAATCCAATCTCAGGAAATCATGTGCCGCGCGAGCGGATTCGGGGGTTGCACTCCAGCCGATGACGGCCCGCTTGAAGATTCCGTCGAAACGGGTTCTCCCTGGCAATGCCAGGATGGGGCGTCCGGATCGGCTCACCAGTGAAGAGAACTGAGCATGTTGCAGCCTGCGCTCGGCGTCGTCATGTCCGGCGCACGCCATTATCAGCTGGTCGAAACCCTGTGCGCGCAGGGCAATCGCGTCCACAGGACGTTCCGCGCGCCCGTCCTCGATCTGGATGTCATGCGGAACGCTCCACTGCGCAACCCGGCGCAAGAGCGTGGCGACTCTGGGCGGGACTTCGGTGCGTGCAACGTCGGGCAACGGAGATTCCACTGGCTGCACCAGCGTGACGTGCCCGCCACGGGCGCCGACAAGCGCTGCTGCCAGCTGCATGGCAGAAGCATCAGCGGGCGTATCCGTCAAAGGGACAAGAATATCCATCTTGGCTGTTGCACACAGAGGCCGGCGTTGCCCCGCATTCTCCGCCAGTCCTGCGAGGAGATATTGACGTGGGTCAAGGTGTTGACGATCACCCGCTACGCCCGGCGGCCACAGCGAATGTTCCGACGATCAGGCTGGTCCCGATCAACAACGGAGCAGAGAAGCGCCATCCGCCTCTTGCCGCGGCAATCAAGCATTTCAGCAATGAGTTGGTCGCAAGTGCGATGGTGATCGCCTGTATCGCGATACCGTTGCTGATCCGCTCCGCACCCACCATCTGGGCGGCAGAGGCGGTGGCGGCGTGAACGTCGGCAATGCCGGAGATACCCAGAGTCCAGGGCAGGCTCTCGTCACCCAGCCAGTCTCGCAGCAGACTTGCTGCCAGAAGCAGAATGACGATCAGCCCAACAAAAACCAGTATCGCCAACGGTTTGAATGGCCGCACGATGGCCAGCCCGGACACTGTTGAGGTACTGAGCAAGGACCGCCATCCGAATGCCAATGCTGTCCCCATGGCCACGATTGCCGAGCAGACCAGCGGGACCATGCTGTAGGCGAGCAATGCAGGCGCGAGCGTGCCCATTACCAGGCCCAACTGCAGGATCATGGCCACGTTGGAAAGCAAGGCCACTCCTGCGAAGGCAGGCGCCAGTCGGGGCGACGACCGCGCCCCGTCCGCCATTGCGGCGATGGTGGCGGTACTGGAGACGAACCCACCGGCGAAGCCGGTCAAGGCCAACGCCGACCTGGGCCCCAGATGGCGCAGCGCCAGGTGCGCTCCGACGCTGACTGCCATCAGCGCCACGATGAGGGTGCCGAGCCGACTCGGGTTGATGACTTCCCAAGGGTCGACGGTGCGGTCTGGAAGCAAGGGAAGGATCAGAAAGCCCGCAGCCAGCACCGTTGCGATGTCCCGAAGGTCCCGGTTGGAAACATTCGCATTCACCTTCCGTATCAGGGCAGGCCCCCCAACCAGTATCACCAGGATGGCACTGCCGGCGAGGATCGCCGTTGCCGGTGTACTTACTGCAAGGGCGCCGACCAGATACAGGGCAGGCAGCACAATCAGATGGGCGGCAGCTGCCTGGGAGTATCGCCGGCGAGGGCAGACAACCAGGCCCAGCAGTACCGCGCCAGCTACCAGAGCCGCGCCTCCCAGCAGCGCTCCCAACCCGCCTGAGATCGCGACCAGCGCAAGCACAACACTGCCGCCAATGCGCGTGTGGGCCGCCGCCATCCTCCCGCCTGCCCGCTGCCAGACCAGTCCAACAACGGCGCCGACGACAGCGGCGGTAATCAGCCCCGCGGCGGTGCCTGCCGGATCCTGGACGATGCTCAGCATGTCTGGTTGCCCACTGGAATCGGTCAAAGGCGATTCTGCTCCGGCATTTGTCCAGAACGAATCCCGGGATGACTTGACCCAGGTCAACGATCCAGGGGAATTTTGATTGACTTCGATCAAGTTCATTCGTCGCGCAGGGGTCAAGCTACCGGCTCTTTCACCCCGGGGAGAGCGAGCATGTACTGCGACATTCTGTTGCCCTTCGTCTTGGGCCGCCTGCATGAGCAGGCGCTGGGTCTCGCCACGGCGCTTTCGCGTGAGCAGGGGAGCCGGCTGGTAGCACTGGCTGGGGCCAGTGTGGTTGTGCCGGTCGCGACGGGTTGGATGTACTACCCAGCCGTCTACACCGCTCTTCACGAGCCGGCCAAGGAAACGGTCAGGGTGCTTGCCACCACGCTGAAGGAGCGGCTGGCAGGCGCAGGTGTGGATTGGCTCGTGTGTGCGAACGAGAGAGTGTGGGAGGGGCCGGTGGATCAGGTGATGCCTCAGGCAGGATGCGTTGACCTGACCATCCTGGGGTTGCATCGCGATGACCCCGGCACTGAGGACACGCTTGTCTCCTCGTTGCTGGTGGAATCGGGGGTGCCGTTGCTGCTTGTCCCGCCGGGCGCCCGCGACGCGGTGCCGCGTCATGTTGTGATTGCGTGGAAAAGCACCCGGGAAGCCATTCGCGCGGTGCATGATGCCTTGCCGTTGTTGATCGCTGCACAGCGCGTGCACCTGTTGTATATCGATTCCGATCCGGACGATCCGAGCAGGGAGGACGACGCGAGTCTGCGCCTGGTCGCTCATCTACGGCGCCATGGCGTAACAGCCTCGCCTGTGCACCGCGGTTATGAGGAGGGCGGGGCAGGACCGGCCATACTGAACTTCGTGAAGGAGAGCGGCGCCGATTGCATTGTCGCCGGTGGCTACGGCAGATCCCGTGCCTCGGAATTCCTGTTTGGCGGCGTCACCCGCACACTGATCCGGCACAGTCCGATACCAGTACTGTTCGCCCACTGAGATAAGAGGAAGGGCGGTAGCCATTGGCTGTTGAACGGCAGCTGTAGTGCTCTACATGCATCCCCGAGCATCTACAGCACACTGACCTGGACGCGGGATGAGCACGGTCCGGCATGGCCCGCAGAGGCCATAGAGCGTCGCCACCCTGCGGCATGGGCGGCGAGAAGCACCTTCTGCCAAACAGGATAGCGTCGTGACGCACTTTGTCTTCCGGGATTGTCTTGAAGCAGCTCTCGGGCTCGTGGACGCGTTGAGCGCGTACAAGCAAAGCCGGGCATCCATACTGGCCGTTTCATGTGCCGTGTTGCCGATGGCACGGCTCATCGCCGATGCGCTTGGGGCGCAGCTGAGGCTCGCGGGTATGCCCGCCGTGCGGGCCACTGCTTCATTCGATGTGGCGATCGCCAGCCGCAGGGAGCGGGCGGAATCGTCACCGCCGTTGGGCAGTCCAGACACAACGCTCGGCAAAGCCGGTCTCGAGGATGTGCAGCAAGCGCTCGTGGCCCAGGCTCAGGCGCATCGCAGGCGCTGTGGAATCTGCTCATCGGCTGGACTGGCGCAGCGAACGATCATCGTGCTCGATGACGGCTCGGCGACACCCTCCACCATTGAGGCTGCCTTGCGAATGGTACGCGTGTATGGTCCGGCGCTGTTGGTGTATGCGGCACCGGTCACCACGACGGAAACCCTGGCACGATCGTCGGGGCTGGCCGATGCGTGCATCTATCTGGCCGCGACAGACTCGGTCAATGCGGTAGCCGCGCACTTTCTGGAGTACCCCGTGGTCACTGACCGACAGGCGGTACGTGCGTTGTTCCCCAATCCGATGCGATGGGCCGATGGTGACGGGACGTGCGCGGGCTGTCTTTCGCTCGGAACAGGAAAGCCGTGATCGCCTGAGCACCACAGAAGCTGGACACGATGCTGCCCTCCGCGATGTCAGGTACTGGGATCGAGGATCAACTCATGAATGACCTGGCAATGGTCTTCGGCATCGATACGGCTACTGAATCCCAGATGCTTGGCTAGCTCCCGCATCTGTGTGTTCTGAGCGTCGTCAATCGAGTACATCTGTTTGATGCCTTGCGACCTGGCGATCGCGATCAGGTGGTTCATGAGGATCACCCCCAGTCCACGTCCCTGCCATTCGTCGGCGACCGTCACCGCACACTCGCAAGCATCCCCGGAGGCAGTGGTGCTGTAACGGCTTACGCCGATCAACTGCTCACCCGACTCGTCGGAAACGACCGCGGCAAAGGCGACCTGGTGAGTATGGTCCAGCACCGTCAACTGCGTCAGCAATTGCTCGCTGGGCGAACGAATCTGGCCCAGGAACCGGAAACGGCGGGCCTGTGGCGACAAGCCCTCAATGAACGCGCGCTCGATATCCCTGTCCGCCGCCGTGATGGGTCGAATCAACACCCTCGTACGGTCGCGCAGCACCTCTATCCAGCGTGGAAAGAGCTCGGGGGACAGGGGAGAGGGGAGGTCTGGAGTGTTCATGGCAGCCACGGCTAACGGGGACGCATGCATGCTAGAACCCTGCCGCAGCCAGCAAATTGACGCAGGTCAACGTACGTGGTGTTACGTGCAAGCTCAGCGCGCCGTGTAGCCGCCGTCGATCACCAGGGACGAGCCCGTGACGAATCGGGATTCCTCCGATGCAAGGTAGACCACTCCCCAGGCAATATCGTCCGGCGTACCGACATGACCCAACGGGTGCAGTTGATCCAGCGCGTGTCTACCGGCGACCAGATCAGCGGTACCGCTGTCTCGCAGGTGCTGCTCGACAAGCGGCGTCCAGATGAAGCCAGGGTGCACCGAATTGACCCGAATGCCATCGCTCGCATAGGTCAACGCGTCGGTCTTGCTCATCAGCGTGACCGCACCCTTGGATGCGTGGTAAGCGGGAAGGTCCGCTGCGCCCACCAGGCCATAGATGGAAGAAAGATTGATGATGCTGCCGACACGGTTCCTGCGCATGTGGGGCAGGGCATGCTTGGTGCAGAAGAAGACGCCTTTCACATTTACTGCCTGCACCTGGTCCCAATCGGCCTCGCTGAGCTCGTGGGTCGGACGGTTGACGCCAGCGATTCCGGCATTGTTGACCATGACATCCAGACGCCCAAACCGATCCACGACGGCGTCGATGGCATTCTGCACACTGGCTTCCTCCCGAACGTCGACGTGCCAGTAGATCGCGGCAGAGCCAGCGCCAGCCAGCTGATTGACCAATGCGTTGCCCTCTCCGTCATGTATGTCGAACAGGGCTACCGCGGCGCCTTCTTCGGCCATGCGAACTGCGCAGGCGCGGCCAATGCCCACTGACGCACCCGTGATGATGCAGACCTTTCCTTTCAATCGATTCATCTAAAGCGTCCTCTTCAGGCCGGAGGTGCGCATAGCACCCCCCTTACCTGTCTTCATTTGGCGGCGTACCGGAAGAGGGCGTGTTGACCTGCATCAAGAGATGCGGTTCTTTACAGATCTTTACAAAACGGTTCTCCACCGCCATTCGCCAGGCAGCCGCCCGTGCCTAGATTGGGTATGGGTCAGGTGGAGGATCGGATATGTGGGAAACTCCCAGTCACGTCACGTTCGAAACGGCGGGTGTGGAACCCTTGCTCGGCCTTCAAGGCGGCGTCGCCGCCGGTGTTGGCGGGAACTGGGAGCACCTGCTGCAGGGCATGCCCCTGGTCCGACGCCGTGTTCGCAGGAAGCAGCACGTCATCCGCGCAGGCCAGCCATTTCGTGGATTGTTCCTGGTGCGGTCGGGCATCTTCAAAAGTGCGCTCATCAGTGAAGACGGCCGAGAACGTGTGACGGCGTTCCCGATGCGCGGCGAACTGCTCGGGCAGGAAGCACTGGACTTGGCTGCGTATCCATGCGACGTGATCGCGCTGAATGACGGCGAGATATGGGAGCTGCAGCCCTTCCTTCTGCGTCAGTGCCTTCCTGGATTCGAGGCGCGCTTGACCGGGATACTCGCCTCGGAGATAAGACGGGATTGGCAATGGATGCTGGCGCTCGGCAGCCTGAATGCCGAGCAGCGGTTGACATCGTTCCTGCTTGATTTTTCCACGCGCTTGGCCGAGCGCGGCTTCAGCGCGACACAGATGCTGCTCTGTATGACGCGTGCCGACATTGGCAGTTTTCTTGCCATGCAGATCGAGACAGTCGTCCGCGCGTTGCACAGATTGCAGGATCAAGGCCTGATCGAGGTCAGTCGTTCCCATATACGCATCGTCGATCTGTCGCGCCTGCGTGCGCAGTCAACAACGCTGAACTGACCTCTTGAGGCGCCCATGTCGGGTGCGAAAACCGCTGTCAAGCGATCAGTTGCTGGACCGCGACCAACAGATCCTCGCGCCGATACGGTTTGCGTAGCAAGGTGCCGCAGTGCCCGAGGTCGGGAGTGGCGTCGGGCGCGTCATCGTGGCCAGTCGTCAGGAGCACCGCCAAGCCGGGCAGCTGCTCGCGCAAGGCGGAGGCCAGCGCATGGCCGTTCATCGCGCCTCCCAGCATGACGTCGCTGAAGACCAAGGCCGTTTCCGGGTGAATCTTTGCGATCGCAAGTGCCTCGGCCGCGTCACATGCTTCCAAAGTGACATAGCCCGCCGCCTTGAGAAACGATACGGCAATCCGTCGCACGCCCGGATCGTCTTCCACCACCAGAATGGTCTGCCGCGCGCCCTCCACGCGATGTCGCGGGGGCAGCACGCGCTCTGGCAGGGACGTGGCGACCGGGAGGTACATGCTTACCGTTGTGCCTCGGCCGTGCACGGTGTCAATGTGCAACATGCCTCGGCTCTGTCTTGTGAAGCCATACACCATGCTCAGGCCAAGCCCGCTTCCTTGGCCCATCGATTTGGTTGTGAAGAAGGGTTCGACTGCACGCCGAGCGGTACTGGCGGACATGCCCATGCCGCGGTCCGTGATCCGGATGACAATGTAGTGCCCGGCCTGCAGCTCCTCCATCTCCTGCGGTCTGACCCATTGCTCGCCCACCGAGAGCAGGATCTCGCCGTTTCCCGGAAGGGCGTCGCGCGCATTCAACACCACGTTGACCAACGCAGTCTCAAGCTGGCAGGGGTCCACATGCGCAGGTGGGAGGCCACGGTGGCATTCGATCGTCAATGAGAATGACTCGCCCAGGATTCGTTGCAGCATGGTGCCCAGATCGTGGACCAGCTGGTGAAGCTTGACCGATTGCGGAGCCAAGGGTTGGCGTCTTGCAAAGGCAAGCAACTTGGAGGTGAGGGATGCTCCGCGCGCCACCGAGTGGAGGGCGCCTGCGATAAGATCGCGCGCGCCCTGGTGAGGAGCATACTCGTCATCAAGAAGCTGCAGGCTGCCGGAGATGATGGTCAACAAGTTGTTGAAATCGTGCGCGATACCGCCAGTCAACTGGCCGAGCGCATCCAGGCGTTGCGCATGGGCGAGTTGCTCCGCCGTTCTGCGGCGCTGCATTATCGCCGCAACCAGGACTGCGACGCCCTGTATCAGATGAAGGATGTCGTGCTGGATCGGTCGCGTATCCGTGGAAAGCACCATCAGAATCCCTGTCGGGTGGTCGCGGTCACGGAGCAGCGTTGCTGCACCACACGCAAACCCCTCACCAGCTTCGGCCAGCAGTTCCAATTGCCGATCATCCAGGATGGTGGCGCGGTCCACTGGAAGCGATGCTTCAAGCAGGGCCCAGCGCGAGGACAGTATGTGGCGAAGGGCCTCGCCGTTGATCTGTCCGGCAACGCGCACATCTATCGCATGACCATCCGACTCAGGAAAGGCCAACGCGACTGCGTCGGCCTGGAGTTCATCGATAAGCATGCCAGGCAATGAGCGAACAAGCTGTTGCTCGCTGCCCGCGTCCAGGGCCATCTGTCCCAACCGTGCAATGAAGGCATCATAGCTGGCGCGCACCAAGGCTTGCCGAACGCGTTGACTCTCGGAAATATCGCGCACCGAGGCGAGGTAGTGTCGTCCGTGTGCGGTCTCGATCGGACTCAACGCGATTTCCACCGGAAACTGCTGACCGTCCGCCTTCTGGCCGACCAGCACCTGATCGGATTGGCCCATCGGTCGGATGCGCGGGGAAGACATGTAACCGAGGCGATGCTGCAGATGTCGCTCTCTCGCGTCGGCCGGCATCAGGGCCTCCACGGAAAGGCCAACGAGCCCGTCATTGCCATGACCGAAAAGACGCTCTGCGTTGCCATTGGCGCGGATGATGCGCCCCTCTGCATCCACCAGCAGCAGCGCATCAGGAACGATATCAAACAGCTGCGGGAGCATCAGTGCGTTCACGGCGACACGCTGGCAGCCAAGCGATAGCCGACCCCTCGAGTCGCCTGGATCAGCTGAGGCTGCGACGGATCACGTTCAAGCTTGCGCCTCAGTCGGCCGATGTGGACGTCGATGGCACGATCGAACGGGCCCGCGTCGCGTCCGTGTAGCGAATTCATCAGCTGATCCCTGCTCAGCACCGTACCGGCGCCTTGAACCAGCGCGTGAAGCAGATCGAACTCGGCCGAGGTCAAGCGGACCGCGTTTCCGTTACGGTCAAGCACCACGCGCTCCGACGCGTTGAGGAGTATCCCGTCGAAGCGGAAAACATCTCTGGCTGAGGTCGACGGGCGCTGTGCACGCCGTAACACCGAATGTATGCGGGCCAGCAGTTCGCGGTAATCAAACGGCTTGGCGACATAGTCATCGGCACCGAGCTCAAGGCCCACGACTCTATCCACCGAGTCACCTCGGCCGGTCACGATGATGACCGGAATCTGACAGGACTGACCCCGCAACATCGTCAGCCCATCCCCGTCTGGCAGGCCGAGGTCCAGCAGGATCAGGTCGACCATGCCTCGGGACAGGCATTGTTCCGCCGCCGCAACGCCTGCGGCAATGTGGCACTCAAGGCCGTGATTCTGCAGGAAGCGGGCCGTGAGCCCGGCGATGGCCTCGTCGTCTTCGACCAGGAGGATGCGCGGCCGGGCGATCAGGGGTCGTTCGAGCACTGCCATCGACGCGCCCTTACGGCATAGGTTGGATGATCATACCCTTAGCTGCGGCATGCACGCGGCAAGCCCTTGATTCATCTTTGCGAAGGCTCCACGGTGGCTTCCGGAGTGTCATGATCAGGGCGCGGTCAGCACCCCAAACCACGCACCTATCGCGTATGTGGCCCCCATTGCGATGGCGCCCCAGACCACAACCCGCAGCGCGCCACGCAGTTGGGACGCTCCACCGAGCCGCGCCGCAACAGCCCCGAGCGCGGCCAGGACGCATAGCGTGGTTACGACGACAACTCCCGCCAGGTTGCTATGCGCCAGGGTTGCAGCCAAAAGAACCGGGGGCAGGGCGCCGACGACGAATGATATTGCAGAGGCACCTGCTGCCTGGAATGGCCTTGCCTTCAGTACATCGTGAATGCCCAATTCGTCCCTCAGATGTGCTGACAGCGCATCATGCGCGGTCAGCTCGCGGGCAACCTCCTCGGCAAGCCGTCGCGTCAACCCTCTCTTTTCGTAGATCGTTGTCAGCTCAAGCAACTCTGCGTCCGGCTGGCTCAGCAGCTCCCCGCGCTCCTTCTCTTCGTCTGCGTTCTCGGCGTCTGCCTGCGAGCTGACTGAAACGTACTCGCCCGCCGCCATCGAGAGTGCACCGGCGATCAGTCCTGAGAGGCCAGCGACAAGAATCGTTTGAGTTGCCGCGCCAGCACCGACCATGGCGACGACCAGGCTGCTGGTCGATATAAGTCCATCATTTGCACCCAATACTCCGGCACGCAACCAGCCGCCGCGTTGACTGCGATGAAATTCTCCGTGGCTCATGACATGTCCTTGGAGTGTGTCGAGCTTTTGAAGGTACTCCCAGCCCGCTGAAGGCACTAGGCGTCTATTCGGGCGGTCCCCCAACATTGGGTTGCGCGGATCAATAATGGTCAGCTTGCAAGTTGTCAGGTTAGATCTCATAGACCTTGTTCAGCAGAACATCTCAAGAATTTTCGTGTTCTTGGATGGACGACCGCCTGTGCTATTGCCGGGGGGAGAATTCACTATGCCCTTTGAATCCGCGCCACCAAGGACGCGACCTAGGAGGCTACGCGTTGGCATGCAGTTTCACAGTCACCTTCAACCCGTTGAGGCATTGCGACGTTCCAAGGCTGATCTTCCCGCCGTGCACGTCCAATGTCTCCTGGACGATAGACAGGCCTAATCCGCTCCCCTCCGCGCCACTTCCGATCACACGGTAGAAGCGGTCGAAGACGCGGTCCTGCAGGTCCTTGGGAATGCCGGGTCCAGAGTCTTCCACCGTGAGAACGCATTGCTCGCCCGTCTGTTCGGTAGACACCACCACGACCCCATGTTCGGGGGTATACCGGATGGCATTCTCGACGAGGTTGCGAACCAGCAAGCCCAGCGAGAACTCGTCGCCGAAGACGTCCGCTTTGTCGAGAACGAGGTTCATGACCTGACGCTTGGAAGCTGCCAAGGCCCTGAGCTCCTCAACCTCGTTGCTCACCAGGGCGTCCAAGCTCAGCTTGCGAAACGCATCCTTGCCGATGCTGCGCTCGGTTCGGCTCAGCGACAGCAGCTGTGATACCAAGCGCTCAACCCGTTCGACACCTCGGGCAAGTAACCGCTGTGACTCTTGGCGTTCTTCATCAAACGTGGCGAGCCGCGCGTTGTCTGCATGAACCTTCACTGCGCTGATCGGCGTGCGTAGCTCGTGTGCTGCATCTGCGATAAAGCGGCGCTCGCGAGCCAAGGCTAGATCAAGCCGCTGCAGCAGCTCGTTTACCGCGCGAACCAGGCCGTGGACCTCCTCTGGGAGCTTCGTGTCATCCAAGGGTGTCATTCGGTCGAGGTCACGCTCACCGATGTCGGTGGAGACTTTCCGCAACGAGCGCGTCGCCCAGGCGACCGTCAGCCAGATGACCAAGGCCATCACCGGAAGAGCGAACAGCAGCGGCAGCAGCGTGCCGATGGCAATGTCCTCGGCCAGTTCCTGGCGGATGTCCGAGCGCTCGGCGGACTGAAACCATCGACCCTGTGGGGAGCGCAGTGTAAAGGTACGCCACTGCGCCCCGTCTATGTCGACATCCGCGTACCCCGGCGACAAGCTCGCCATTGGCGCAGTGGGCGCACTGTCCGATCGAAGGAGCAGACGACCCTCAGGCGTCCATATCTGAAAGGCCAGCTTGTTCTCGTAGGCATGTCCGTCTTTGAAGGCCAATGCCTCGCCCACGCCCTCAGCGCGACCGTGCCAACCGCGCAGGACGATCGGATCGCCGGGAAATGCGCTCAGATCGCTGAGCGGCTCGTCCACCAAGCTCAACAGTACCCGTGAGGACTGCACCAGCCGGGCGTCGAACATCTCCCCGGCCTCCTGCAACCCAGCCCGGTAGCTCAGACCGGCCGCGAGCAGCATGAGCAGGGAGAGCACCCCCAGCAACACGACCAGCAGGCGGCGACGGATGGACGTCATGCAGTTGCATCCGAGGGGTCGCCCAAGGCATAGCCGATCCCCCGCACGGTGCGGATGATGCCGGGATCCAGCTTCCTGCGCAGCTGGTGGACATGCACATCCACGGCATTGCTTGCCACGTCCTCATCCCAGCCATACAGGTGCTGTTGGATGGTCTCGCGC
This sequence comes from Stenotrophomonas sp. Bg11-02, assembly GCF_002836635.1. Classification (NCBI taxonomy): domain Bacteria; kingdom Pseudomonadati; phylum Pseudomonadota; class Gammaproteobacteria; order Lysobacterales; family Lysobacteraceae; genus Stenotrophomonas; species Stenotrophomonas sp. Bg11-02. The sequence goes on along the minus strand of NZ_PJAY01000071.1, from coordinate 43,884 downwards.
CCAAGCGGCCTGCCTTGTTGTTCCATGAGCAGTCTGAGCAGGGCGAACTCCCTGCGGGTCAGGTCGAGCGTGTGCCCTCTCCAGATAGCGGTCAGGCGGGCCGGGTCCAGGCTCAGCGCACCCGCTTCCAACGTCGGTTTTGCACGGCCTACGCTGCGGCGGAGCAGGGCGCGCACCCGGGCAAGCAGCTCGGGGGTGTCGAACGGCTTGCCCAGATAGTCGTCGGCGCCCACGTCCAGCCCAAGGGTGCGGTCAGACGCCCGCTCGCGGGCGCTTAGGACCAAAATGGGCACGTTTCCGCCCGCTGCGCGCGCCTTGCGAATGACGTCGATCCCGTCCAGTCGTGGCAGACCGAGGTCCAGCACAACCAGGTCGATGTCGCCGTCGCCGATGGCGGTCAGTGCGGAGGCACCGTCCTGCACCCAGTCCACGGCGTATGCCGCGCGGCGCAGGGCGGTCCGGATGCCTTCCCCGAGTGATGCGTCGTCTTCGGCGAGCAGGATGCGCATGCAGGCAGTCTCGTTGTCCCGGGCTCACTTGGCAAGGTGGCCCCGGACTTCGTTGAGTTTGGCGGTCGCTTCGGCACGCCGGCCGGCATCGGCGACTTCCCGGCCGGGGCGGGCAGGTGCAGCAATCGCCTTTTCGAGCGCTGCCCGGGCGCCTTGCCAGTTCTTCTGGTCGCGCAGGAAATCGCCGTAGAAGTAGTTGGCATCGATCCCGTTCGGATCCACGGCCAAACCCTTCTTCAGCATAGTCGCCGCGGTTTCGTCATTGCCGAAGCCCAACGGCCAGCCCGGAACCTGATAGTAAAGGGCACCCAGGCTGGTGTAGGCCGCACCCTGCAGTGCGTTGGGATCTATCTTCAGGGCGGCCTCGAAGTCCGCCCGTGCCTGTTTCACCAGGCTGAGCGCCCCCATGCCACCTTTCTCGCCGGCGAGGCTGGAGAGGACGATACCCTCCCAGATCAGTGCGCCGGCATCACCTGGCTCGGTCTGACGGGTCCTCGCTGCCTGGCTGGCCAAGGCCTCGAACGCGGTCTGTCGCTGCGCCTTACTGGTCTGGTAGTTGATCTGGGCCCAGCGGTCGCGCAACTGGGCGACTGTCATGGGCGTTCCCGGTTCGGCAGCACAGGCAATGCCGACCAACATGACCAACGCGCTGATGAGCAAGATGAACATGGTTTTACCGTGACGTTGCTTCATGGGAGGAGTCCTCGTGGATGGGCTGCGCTTGAGAGGCGTGGCGCCTGATGATGGGAAGCTGGGCACGCAGGCTGCGGTCGACCAGCGCGGGGAACATGCCGTTGATGCGGGCGAACAGCTTTTCCGGCCAGCCGAGCTGGCGGCGCCGATCGCCTTGGACGATGGCCTGGACAAGCGCAGCGGCGACAGCCTCCGGCGCATCGCTGCCGACCTTGAGCTCGGCATTGAGCGCATCGACGGCAGGCGTATTGAAGGCGGTGCGCGTGGCGCGCGGAGAGAGATACTGGAAGCTCAGGCCGGTGCCGTCGTGTTCTCGGGACAGCGCTTCCATGAGCCCCCGCAGGCCGAACTTGCTGGCGCTGTAGGTGGCAAAGCCGGCAAAGCCGATGCTGCCGAAGGTGGAGCCGATGGCGACCACGCTGGCCTGTTCGTGGCGGCGCAGCATTGGCAACAGGGCATGGATGAGCAGGGCAGAGCCGACCAGATTGGTCTGCAGCAGGTGTTCCAGCTCGTCGGGATGCTGGTCTTCGAACAGACCGAACGCGCTCTGGGCGTGGCCCAGCACCAGCACCGAAGGGGAAACATTGGCCTGTCGGATTGCGGCGATCAGGTGCGAGCGGCCCAGTGGCGTGGACAGGTCAGCGACCACGGTCTGCAAGCGCCCAGCCGGTAGCTCTGCGGCAAGTGAGGTGAGCCGGTTGCGGTTGCGCCCGACGGCCATGATAGAGGCGCCCGCCTGGACCAATGCGTGGCACAGCGCCACGCCGATGCCGCCACTCGCGCCGGTGACGATGACGGTCCTGCCGGCGAGGTTCATCACGCGGCCTCCGCCCAGCGCACGCCGTCCTGGCGAAGCGTGCGGAAGATGTCCCCGTACAGCACGTAGAAGCGCCGGGCGGCATGGATGACGGCCTGCTGGTCGGCGGGGTCGTCCAGGCGGTCCATCAGCCCTTCAAAGAAGCCGACATGCTCGATGTCCAAGTCGCCGTGGGACAACAGGTAGCTGAAGGCATTGCGCGGCAGGTCGAGCGAAGTCTGGATGGTGTTGGCCGCACGGGTGGCCAGCGCCACGCTGGTTCCCTCCAAGACCAGTACCATGCCGAAGAAGCCGACCGGGTTGCCGCGGTGGATGGTGTCGTAGGCGTAGCTCACCATCAGCTCGGTGGCCAGTGAGGGCAGGCTGGAGGCGGCTTCGGCGCGGTCGGCACCGCAGGCCGCCAAGTCGTCCAGCACCCACTCCTGGTGGCCCATTTCTTCCTCGATGTATTCGCCGATGGCGGTGCGCAACCATTCAAGCCGGGCCGGCAGACGCGCACCGCAGGCCATCAACAGCGGTACGGTGTGCCTGACATGGTGGTAGGCCTGCCCCAGAAAGGCGACGTAGTCTTCGCGGGCGATCTGGCCCCCCAGCGCGGACTGGATGATCGGCACGGAGATCAGGGTGGCTCGCTCCTGCTGGGTCTGGGCGAGCAGTTCGGAATGGAAACTCATGCGGATACTCCCGTGGAAGGAACGGAGGCGGGACGGCGATAGCTCGCATCGACCTCGGACTGGAAATGGCACAGGATGGCGTCGCGGCGCGGGCGCCCATTGGCGGTGAGCAGCCCGGCACTTGCAGAGAATGGCGCCGGTGCGCGCACGATGCGCGAGACGCGGGCGTAGTCGGGCAGGCCGGCGTTGACCTCGGCTACGGCGCGGGCGAGGGCGGCATCGTCCAGGTCGGCGCGACGCGGAACCAGCACGGCGACGTTGTCGGCCTGTGCTTCGCCCCATACCACCGCCTGGGCCAGGTCCGGGTGGGAAAGCAGCTCGCTCTCCACCCATTCGGGTGAGACATTCCGACCGAACGCGGTGATGAAGACATTCTTGCGGCGGCCGGTGACGTAGACGAATCCGTCAGCGTCGACGTGGCCCAGGTCGCCCGTGCGGATGGGACCGTCGGGAAGCGGTTCGGCACCGAGGTAGCCCAGTGCGCGTGCCCCATCGACCTGGATTTCATTGTCGACAATGGCGATACGAGCGTGTGGAAGCGCCTTGCCGACGCTGCCATCCCGGCTCGCGCCGGGTTGATTGAGGCAGACCACCGAGGCACATTCGGTCAGCCCATAGCCTTCGAAGACCGGCAGCCCCAGGGCGCGCGCCCGTGCAAGCAGCCCCGGCCCTACGCGCCCACCGCCGACGGCGATATAGCGCAGCGAGGCGGGCAGGGCAGCACCGCTTTCGGCGGCCATCACCACCGCCAGTAACAGCTGAGGCACCAGGATGAAGCTCTCCGGCTGATAGCGGTGCAGGCACCGCAACAGCGTCGGCACGTCCAGGCCCGAGGCGCCGGTGTAGCCGATCTCCGCCAGCGACGGCAGCGCGATCTGAGCGTGCGAGAGCAGCGTTGCGTACAGCCCGGCGACGTTCTCCAGCAAGGTGGACAACGGCATCAGGCAGAGATGGCGGCGCGGCGCAATCGCAGACGATCCTTGCACCAGTGAACTGGCGACCGTAAGCAGCGTGTCGGCCGACAGGCACACGCCCTTGGGGCGGCCGGTTGTGCCGGAGGTGTAGGTCACGCATGCGGTGCCAGTGGGAAGGTCGACCGACGTCGCCGGACAGGTCCGCCACTGGGCGAGCGTCCCGCCATCCAAAGTCCCCAGTGTGCCCATGCTGCCCGCTGGCGCAGGCGCGCCCCGGGCGGTGACCACGCATTGGGCACCGCTGGACTCCAGGGCATGAGCGATCTGTTCGGGAGAGAAGAATGTGGGCAACGGCACATGCACGCCGCCGAGCTCGCGCACGGCAAGATCCAGGACCAGCCAGTGAATGCCGTTGTCCAGCTGGCTTGAGACGCGGTCGATGCCTTGCAGGTCCAGCCGACTAGCCAATCGCAGTGCGCGCTGCCGGATCTGATCATCGCCAATTTCCGCGCTGGAAGTGAGCACGCGTGCCTTGTGCCCGCCGAGACCGGCGATCAGGGGAGAGGTCAGCGCGTTCACTGCGCCCCCACCATGGCTTGCAGAGATGGATCAGGATCCGTCTTGGCGCGCGCATCGTGTCTTCGTGCTTGATGCAAGAACGCACGTCCGGCGGCGACATTCCCGCAGACCACCTTCGGCCGGGCCTGGTAGTAGCTGCCCCACTGGGAGGCATCGCCGGTGAGCCGCTCTGGGCTTGCCTCGCCAAGTTCCACCGTCACCAGATGCAGTCTGTCGAGGGTGTTCCGCAGCTGTTGGGTGGCCGCGAACAGCACCCAGCGCACGCGTGCGGCATGCAGCATCTCGGTCAACCGGACAATCAGTTCACGGGCGATGCCGGGCGTGGTGGCGGCGAAGTTGCCGATCTCGGCGATACGGTCGCGGCCCACATTGGCGATCTCCCGATGCGAGAGGATGGCCTGCACCGGTTCATCGAGATATTGCTCGACGAACAATGGGCCTTCGCTGCCCACGCGCATGCCGACCGCCGCCACCAGGTGCCCTTGGCCATCCCGGAAAGCGAGCAGATGGGGCAGGAATGCGTGCAGGTTGGCACCGTAGCGTTCGCGATATACGTGGGCGATGAACTGCTCCACCTCGCTGCGGCTTGAGTCTTGCGGGCCCACCACCTGCGACTGCGGCAGGATCGATGGGAACGTGACAGCGAGAGAGGTGGGGATCCAGGACATGGCGAGCATGCTGGCCGGCTTGGATTAAGGACCAATTAGCCGTTAGTTAAGCAGTCATTAGCTTTTGGGAAGACTTTCGTTGAGGTGGCCCCGTCGGCCTGACATCCTCCTAGCTCTCAGGAGCAAGTGCGTGTGCGCGATGGCCATCTGATCAATCGCTGGCAGCGTGGAGGATTAGGGATGTTTATCAAGGGTAGGGCGGATGTCTGCTTGTGGCCGGAAGTGGACACCGAAGTCGGCTGGCAGGGAGCGACCACAACCTGGGAAACTCGCTCAAGGACAATCGCAGACACTTCTTTGGTCGCGAGGTAAAGCACCTTGACGATCTGTGCTATGAATATAGACAGTTGAATGAATGTGCATGGGAGGCCGTGCGATGAGTCGGAATAATGTTCCTTCTCAAGAAGATTTTGCTCGCGCAAAAGCGGCAATGAGGAAGGACGATCAGGGGCTAGCTGATGTTCGGAGAAATATCATGAACGAGTTCGGATCGCGAGGGATCCGCCAGGTGTTTTCACTGTACTCACGTGCAACCAATAGCTTTGGCGTATTCGTCTTCTTCCAGTCAAACACAGAAGTTGCTAGCGCGCATGAGTCTGGACTTGTTTCCGAAATAGAGGGGGCTGCTCTGCAGGCGCTTGAGGAAGTCGGGCGAGGACCTAAATCAAGCATCGATGTACGCTTTGAATTTGATAGTGACGAGAACGTCCAGATGGATTTCGCCGGGGACTACTCTCGCCGGCTTCGGTAGAAGGGGGTGGCAACGGCCCGGATGCGCGCCTGCAGCCTGCGGCGATCAGCTGAATCGCCCAGGCGACTTTGAATCAGCTGCTGCTATCCGATGGTCCGCTTCTGGCCGATAGCGGACATGCGGATGCAGGTCAGAAATGAGAGATTCCTGGACGAATGGAGACGCAGAGAGATCGATTCACGACGCTGTCTCCACGTTGGGACTGCGTAGTGAAGCCATACGCAATTCCACTACCTTCGCCCCTCATGCGGTAGATACCGGCAACGTGGACTGATAGACGATAGATGCCGCTCGAACAATCTGCCCGGTAGTTGTACTACGTGCCGGGAGCGATCGTTGAAGTGCTTCAGCGACCCGTTGCGGTGTGAGGCCCTCTCGGAGCTGTCGCAGGGACTGATGAAAGGCAGCGTTCACGCGATTAGGTGGAACGTCCCGGTACAAGGTGCGTTGCATGCGCAGTTGGGCGGAGTAGCGGGCAACCTGCCCGGGAAAACACCTCCTGTCGTAGCCACGAATCCCGCAAGTGCGAGCCAACTCCTGCATTGAGGGCAGAAGACAAGACTTGTCGGAAATCAGGGCTTCAATTGTCTTGGAGAACGCTATCCATGCATTGGGGAGATTCTCGCGCCCAAGTGGGATGTCGACGGAGTAGTGAACCCCTGGTAGCAGCGCAGACGCGGACTCTACAGGTCTGAGCAACATATCCAGCACGGAGACGCACTGACTCGCTGCCGCCCCGAGAAGGTCGCCCAAGTCCACTCGGCCGATGTTTGGTCGCAATCTCAATGTCGGTACATTGGCGTCGTGCCACGCCATGTAGCGAACGAAGTCATCTCCATGCGTCTTGAGTGGCAGGTAACGTAGTGTCTTGGCTCTGCCAACATCCTCTACGGCTTGGATAAAGGCTAGCAGCCTGGATCTCTCCAGAACCCGAGTGGGGTCATCAGCGACCCACTGGATTAGCTCTTCGACGCAGTGGTTTGTCCATTTCTCAGCACGGCTTGGAGCATCGAAACGTGCCCCGGCGGTGAGTGAGCCCCTGCATACTGGACACGCTAAGACGTTCACCCCTCTGAACACAGAACTTCCGCAGTGTGGACAAGTGTTCTCAATCCTCGCTCCGTGCGTTGCACAGTGCGAGTACGCAGCGAAACGCCAGATTAACCGCGAGTAGGGGAAGTCATCTTCCTGCACGCTATCGGCGAGACATCTTGGGCACCAAGACGCTCCCTTGCACAGCGTCCCTGACCGGCCGGAGACAATTTCACCGATTCCTAGGAGCGTTCCCCCGAGAAGCGGCTGACCCGTGAGTCGTTCCAGCGCTCTCGCTCGCCGTAGCACTACGGGACCAGTGCCGGATAGTCTCGAGCAATCCTTGTAAGTGCCCGAGTCAGATCCTGACGCAGCATCAAGAAGGGCGATGAACGCTGACCAAGGAATTTCGCACAGGCGCGTTAGTCGCAGGCAGTAGCTACTGAGGGACTCAGTGCCGGACGTCCCAGCGTCAATAAGCTTAAGTGGTGGCAGCTCCGTCCAGTTTGGCATGTGGGATGTCATGGACCGGTCGCCAGGTCAGCGGAAGGGCCGATGTTCAAGTAATCAGCTAGTGACGTTGCAGGTTTGGAGCTCGTCAGACGATTGAAGCTATCAATATCTCGCCAGAACGCGCTGTGATTCCTTGGTGTACCGGACGCCAACTTGAGGTGGACCGAAGTCAGCTCCGAGCGTCCAGCTCTGCATCTGAGCTCGTTTGCGCGCCTGAGATATCTTACGGTAGGCCCGAATATCCCTCCTCCATTCAGTGCAACCAGCTCCAGGTGGTCCTGAAGCAAAGTAGGATGAGATAGCGGAAAGCTTGCGCCGATTGCCTTGACCAAGGTGGCGTAGCTCACTAAGTCCTGCTGCATCCTCAGGTTGTACGGTCGCATGTAGATGATGTCCGAGCGGTTGAAGATCTCCTGAGCATCTTCATAAAGCGGAGAGGCCTCATGGGTACCGAACATGACCGCTGCGCAGCCGATCTCCTCAATGAGCGCCATGATTCCAAGCATGTAGTTGCGAGCACTCTGCGTCCTCGCGACTCGGCAGATATTTGCGACCTCGTCTATCACTATGTACTTCAGGCCTCGAACTTTCGCCATTCTTTCAAAGGACAGCCGGAGCTCCCGCTCCGCTCGACGCGATCGAACTTCTTGCCAGAAATGCGAGGAAGCGCGTTCTTCAGCGGACTCGTCAAATCTGTGAGGACTGCCAAGATGCGAGTCAGGTCCTAACCATCCGACCTCGGGTTCTGTGATCTCCTGATGGAGCCTTAGAGCGAAATCCTTGGGGTTAAACTTGTCGCCTTGGTTCAACACGGCTCTTACGGAGATCAAGGGGATGCTGCCGATAGGCCAGTGCCTAGGGAGGCCTGCAAGCGATGGCATAAGACGGCGTCGCAACTCACTCTTGCCTGACCACGACGGCGCAACCAGCCATACGAACTCGCCGGGCCTTGCGCGTGCAATGGATCCAAGCATTTCGCGCTCCGCCGTCACGAAGCGCTCGTGTGGAATGAAGGGAAATGACTCGTTGCAGAGTAGCTTGTCCAACGGACTTTCAATGCTCATCATGACTACCGTCGATCACTAGGTCAGGAAGAGCGCTGAAGTCGATCTTCAGGCGGCCCTCTGGTTTGATGGGCTTCGGTTTTCTAGGGTTAGGCGCAGTGTTATCGCTCTTCCTTTGCTCTGAGTCCATAGAGCGCTGTGTTGCATTGGCCGCACTGGTCCTCTCATAGCTCTGCCTCTGGATGGCTTCCTTCCTAAGCACCGTTTCCGGACGAAGGAGCTGATCCCACATTGCCTCGAAGAAACGAGCTTCAGCGGGGAAGTGGCCGATCTCAGTAACCTTTGAGCACCATGCTTTGTATCGCCTCGCAGTCGTCTGAATCCACACGAACGTTGTATCTTCCGGGTCACGACGCGCCTCCAAGATCTTCTCAGAGGATAGATGGCTAGAAAGCTCTGCATTTGTGTAGCTTCTCCCGCAGAAGCGGAAGCCGCGCGTTCTCTCATAGGTCGTTGACTGAAGTTTCACAGAGGTGCGAAAAAGAAGCTCGTCGTCCATGACGGTTGGGCGGCCTGAGTTCGGTGCGAGGCGGATGAGTTCTGCCATACGCTCACCAGATCCGCAGTGATCTGCGCCAGGGAGCCGCGGGAGCAGGCCGTACAGGTGCTCGGTGATCTCGGACTCGGTAGTCGAGAACTCCATTCGAGCGGTCGAGCGGCTCTTGAACTTTCCATCTACGCTCCTCCCCGCCTGATCTGGCTTTGTGCTGCCGATCAACCGATGACTCACCATTGCGTTTATCTGGCCTTGGATGGTCTCGCACTGCGAGTTGTATCGACTTCCGCCTGTAGGCACCGTAAGGATGGCTATTCCATATACCTGACAGAGGTCAGCTATTCCGGATTTTAGGTCGGTGCCCCGGTCGATGACGATCGAATGAGGGAGTTGTTGGTGCTTTCGGACATAGTTCCTCAAGAGTATGAGTGGGCCATCCCGTCTGGCTGGACCAAAGACAAATGCATGGGCCATGACGTGCCCAGAAGCCTCGTCCCGTCCGCAATAGAGCAGCGGGCATTGGTCCTCCATACCTTCTCGTCCTTGGATGAATGTTCTGTGGTCGACCTTTGTCGCATCGATGTGAAGCACGGAATGCACAGCGAGTGCGGTTCCGGATCTAACCCGGGCGTCAGAGCGCACCTTGTTTGCCTGATATCGGCGCTTTCCGCCGACCGCAAGATCGCGAACCGCTCGAGACGTATTCTTTACTCGGCTCAGAAGCGCCTTATAGCCGGGCGCAACTATGCCGAGTTTTTCACACTGGCCGACGAGCTCTCGATGGAGATCACACTTGCTGGTCACCAGCCCGCCTAACCAGTGGGTCTTGATGGTTGCACTAACGACGGCTGCTTGGGCGGCGGTGAGGCGACTTGACCTGTTACCGGACCTTGCGTAGTTCGTAAGTGTCTCTTGCAGAGGATTGCGCCCCTCCGCGCGCGCCGCCTTGACCCTCTTATCCAGTGGCCTCATTCGGCGAGGTAAGGGTTTGCCGTCTGCGATGATTTGATCGAGCCTCTTGAGTCTTGCAACGGCCTTGCTGACATCGGTTGAGCTCGCGAGCGACGTGGGATCGCTCGCGTCCAGGTACAAGACTTCAATGCCCTTACTTATCTCCGCACCGATCGCCAGCGCCTGATCCCGGGTGAGGGTAAGGTAGAAATTCTGTACATCTATAAGTGGAACTTGTTCTATCGGGCCGAACAGGAGCTTATCCGCGACGAGGGAAGCGGCAATGCCGGCATTGAACCAGGCTATCTCCTCCATCAATGCTGAGATGGTTTTAGGCCCGGCGGTGAGCCGCCTCTGGACTTCTGTGAATCCTTCGCGGCGGACAAAGGAAAGCTCCTCATCCCAGCTTTGGTAGATGAATTGGAGGTTTCGGAGATAACGGCTGTTGTATGGGGACATGGCCCGCACCGAGTACGCAATGCCATGCACCTCTGCCCATCGCTCATATGCCAGGTTACGGTACTGGCCGTCATCCAGGATCCACTCATCTGGCTTCTTCTTGATCAGCGAATCAAGCTGAGGGACCGACTTGCACTCGACCACCTCGACATACGACCTCCGAATTACGAGGAAGTCTGCGTGGGCGGTGGTTATGTGGCGCCCTCGTCGTATGCCGCGACACTTGACCTGACAGACATACGCTATGACATCGGGATCCAGCTCCAGTTCCAAAGCATATGTCTGCTCAACGGTGTGGCTTTCAAGCCGGCGTATGGCGCGACATTTTTTGGAACTGAAATCGACAATCACATTGTCTAGAGCATAGGCTCCGACCGCTCGGCCGGCACCTTGGCTGAACAGGTCAAATGCGAACGCGCGGTCCTCTATGCAAATATCTAAGGTTCTTAGGTGGTTCTGTAGTTCGTCTGGCGTCATCTAGGCCTCCCTTGGCCGGGAGAGGGCAACACCTCACCCTCCCGACCTCAACGGGTACTTGAAAGAAGTACGTGGCGGGGGTAGATTCAGCTCAGCGGATCCAAACGCTAGCTGCTCACAAGCCCCGGCCTGCAAGCCGGGGTTTGTTGTTTCTACCCTAGTGTTTGAACTCAGCTCAGCTCATGGGTGCTCTCCTGGACGGTCGCCTTGAGGTCTGCCTCTTGAGGCCTCGAAGAGCCATCGCGCAAGGGCCTGGGAAGGGACTACCCGGCCTCGACGGCCTGGCATATGCACTACGTCAACGCCGAGGCGGCCTTGGACAGCGGCGCGCCTCGCTGCCTCGAGACTGCGGAATCCTAGAGCCTGCCAAGCATCGGCAATTCGTACGTAGAGTCCAAACTCATCCACGATCGTCCCCAGCAGCTCATCCTCGGACTGGGATTGAAGTGCCGCTCTTGGTAGCGAAAGGGTGCTCATGCCACCGAAACATACGGAATCCACGGTCCGTTGCAAGCGATCCGGGGTATACAGGCTCTTTCGTGGAATAAATGGTTATCCGCCAAGTAAAATCAAAGACATGCGCGCCAATTTTCCTTCTTGTCGACGCTGGCCACTAAGGACGTTGCTCGCGCATTGCGCGGTTACTGCGCCGAAGCAATCCTTTGACACCCTGATAGCCGGTGTGAGGTGATGTGGCTAGGCGGACGTTATCAGTGCCGCCATCGTCCGGGCCAGGAACAAGCCTGTGGATAAGCAGGAAGGCTCCTGAAGCTGCCGGTGGGCCTCCCGCAAGCGCCTGTCCACAGGCCAGAAGGTGACACCTCCACAGCCGGTCAGTAAAGGGCCAGACTCAGCGCCGGGGATAGGAGCTCACCCGGACCGCCGCACTTTGACGCGAGCTGAAGACTTACTGCGGCCACGGTACTGGCTTGCATCGCCTAGCGTGCTCATAGTGTGTGCATTCCCTTCATAACGTACACGCGACGAGAAAATTGTTATTAAAACAAAGGTTTGTGGAAGCCCGTGTACGGTCTTCGGGCACAATGTTCCACATGGGTTGTGCACAGGTTCCCCTGAGAACACCCAACTTTGCGACTAATTGGTGTCCAAACTATGGGGAGATGGCTACTTGTGGGGCGAACACACCCGGAGCAGCGGCCTGGTAGCTACTGCGGGCAGCGTCGGCTGGACCACCGCGATGCGCAGGCACTGTTGGACGGCGAGGAAGCGCGAGCGTCGGTCTGGCGCCGCACGGGGGAGGCTGCGCGGCCATTGATGACGCTGCGAATCCACACATGACGCTGGCGGCACCTTCCCGATGGATATCTTGCCGGGACGTTCGCCCACGATGAGCTCGCCGCGCTTCAGGACCACCTGGACCAATACTGCTGCCACCAAGCAGGCGTGTTTGCTGATCAGTGAGCCCGCTTGGTTTCTTTCACGCCAGCTGATCTATATTCGGCCCCAACAGGCCGCACGCCGCGGCCGGGGCGGGAGATTTCCATGAGAAGCGTACGACTGCTGGGCGCTGCATTGACTACGGCAGCACTGCTGGCCGTGGCCCCGGCCTGGGCCGACCCGCCGCACCACGCCAAGGGCAAAGGCCCTCCTGCCCATGCCGGTGGACCGCACAACCGCGATGCGCCGCCGCCCGGCTGGCAGAAGAAGGCGTGGCGGCGGGGTGAGCGCCTGCAATGGGCGGAGGTGGATCGTCGCTATTGGGTCGACGATTACGCGCACTACCGGCTGCGCGATCCCGGACGCGGCGAGCGTTGGGTCCGGCAGTCCGACAGCGAGTATCTGCTGGTGGAAATCGCCACCGGCTTGATCATCGACGCCCTGCATCGGTGATCCAACACGGATGAGCGACGAGGCGGCTGGCCGGATCGACGCATCGGTCCGGCCAGCGCCAGACAGTTCCCTGAAGACACCATCGGCCCGCTCTTTCCGCGAAGGCTGCGTTGGCGGATACCGCGCTGGATCCCGCTCGGAGAACCAAGATGAAACGTCTTGCCACGGGTCTATCCGTCCTGCTTCTGTCCGGCTGTGCGGGCTACGCGCCCAAGCCGGTTTCCGCGCCCGCCACGATGGCCGCCGCGCAGGATGCCGCCGACGTCATCTACTTCGGCGGTGACGTCGTCACGGTGAACGACGCGCAGCCCACGGCAGAGGCGGTGGCGATCAAGGACGGCAGGATCCTTGCCGTTGGCCGCCTGGAGGATCTGGTCGCCCGCGCACAGGGCGCTGGCACGCAGCTGATCGACATGGCAGGAACCACGATGCTGCCGGGTTTCATCGACCCGCACAGCCACTTCCTCAACGCCATGACGATGGAGGACCAGGCCAACATCACCGCCCCGCCGGTGGGTCCGGCCAGCACGGCCGCCGAGATCGTCGCTGAACTCCAGCACTTCGCAAAAGCGAAATCCAAGGCGCCTGGTGACCTTGTCATGGGCTATGGGTACGACGAGAACCTGCTTCCCGGCGACCACCCGCTGACCCGCGATGACCTGGATCCGGCGTTCCCGGACACTCCCGTGGTCGTCGTGCACGTGTCCACCCATGGCGCGGTGCTCAACTCGGCCGCGCTGAAGAAGTTCGGAATCTCGGCCGCCACGCCCACGCCGCCCGGCGGCATCATCGCGCGCAGGCCGGGCACCCGGGAGCCGACCGGGCTGCTGATGGAAACGGCCTGGATTTCCCTGCACGAACAGATGCCCGCTGCTTCGCAGGAACAGGAGCCGCGCCAGCTCCGCTATGCGCAGGACCTGTATGCCGCCGCAGGGGTCACCACCGCCCAGGACGGGGCCTCGATGGCCGCACAGGTAGAGGTGCTGAAGCGCGCTGCGGACCGCGGTGAGCTCTTCATCGACATCATCTCCTACCCCTTCATCGGCGAACTGGAGAAGGTCCTGCAGGCACACCCCGCCAGGACGTTCGGTCACTACGACAAGCGCTTCAAGCTGGGGGGCTGCAAGATCATGGCCGACGGTTCACCGCAGGGCAGGACGGCCTACTTCACCACGCCCTACCTGACCGGCGGCCCCGGCGGCGAAACAGACTGGAAAGGTGAGCCCACTTTTCCGCGGGACATCCTCGATGGCATGTTCAGGACCTGCTATGACCGGGGGCTTCAGGTCATCGCCCACGCAAACGGCGACGCTGCCATCGACACCGTCCTCGGCGCGCATGCGGCCGCCACCGCTGGCACCGCACCCAGGGACCGTCGCACGGTGGTCATCCATTCCCAGTTCGTCCGCCGGGACCAGCTGCAGCAGTACGTGGACCATCAGCTGATCCCCTCGTTCTATACCGAACACACCTTCTTCTTCGGGCAGGCGCACATCAAGAACAGGGGGATCGCGCAGGCATCGTTCATCAGCCCGATGAAAACGGCCATCGCGATGGGGCTCAAGCCGACCAATCACACCGATTTCAGCGTCGCGCCGATCGATCAGATGATGGTGGTGTGGACAGCAGTGAATCGCCGACTACGCAGCGGAGATACCCTGGGGCCCGACGAACGGATCAGTCCCTTGGACGCCCTCAAGGCGATCACACTCCATGCCGCCTACGCGTACTTCGAAGAAGCGGAAAAGGGCTCGATAGAACCGGGAAAACTGGCCGACCTGGTGATTCTTGACGGCAACCCGCTCACGGTCGACCCGGGCGCGATCAAGGACATCAAGGTGGTCGAAACCATCAAGGAAGGCAGGACGATCTACCGGGCAGCGTATGACCGATCGTCGGGCGTCGCCAGCCCCGAAGGCGGGTAACACCTGCAACGCTGCACCAGTACCATGGCGAAAAAAAAAGGATCTTGCATGCTCGAGACAGGAAGTGCGCGAAGCAGCCGGGAATGGGTGACCCGCAAGTTCCCCGATCACTCGCAATGGCCGCGCGTGAAGCGTCTGCTGCACCTTGGAGGGATGGTCTGCGTGCTGCATGGCGTGGCGTGGGCGGCCTACTACGGCAGTCATGGCATGCTCGTGCTGGCCTGCGTGCTGTGTGCGCTGATCCTGGTGGGTGTGGGCTGCTTTGTCATCGCCAACCGGCGCGACCGGCTGCCGATCGTGCTCATCGCGCACGTACTGCTGCTGATGACCATCTTCGTCAGCCTGGCGGAAACGCCTACCCTGGCGGCGGCACGTTCCACCCACCTGTTCCTGCTGCCGATTGGTGCGGCGACCTTCTTCCTGTTCCGCAGCGAAGGCGTCTACCTGCGCTGGATCCTGCCGACGCTGTGCGTGGTCGCGCTGGCCTGGCTGGCGATCAGCCCGGCCAGCCTGGGTGCCGGCCTGGAACTGCTCTCCGACACCGTGCGCAGGGTCCGCCATGGCCTCAATACGGTGACGGCCATGGCGTTGACCGTCGGGGTGCTGGCGATCTTCCGCGAAGACTTCAGCACCCAGATGGACCAGTATGCCGCGCTGGTGCGTGGCATCGCCCAGCGCGAACTGCGCGGCTACCTGCAGCCGCAGGTGGCGCTCAACGGCCAGGTCGTGGGGGCCGAGCTGCTGCTGCGCTGGGACCGGCCCGGGCACGGGCTGCAGTCGCCCGCCAATTTCATTCCGCTGGCCGAGCAGACCGGCCTGATCCACGAAATCGGCCTGATGGCGCTGCGCCGTGCGTGCGTGCAGTTGGCTGCATGGGCCACGTTGCCCGGCGTCAATACGTGGGTACTGTCGGTGAACGTGAGTCCGCTGCAGCTGGCCTCGGACAGCTTCGTCAACGACGTGCGCGGGATCTTGCGCGGCACCGGGGCGCCGGCCAACCGGCTGCGCCTGGAGATCACCGAATCCGCTCTCGCCCACGACCACGCGCAGATCGCTTCAACGATGAACGCCCTGCGCGAGGACGGCGTCTCCTGGTCGCTGGATGACTTCGGCACCGGCTTTTCGTCGCTGTCGCTGCTGCAGGTATTGCCGCTGGATGAGCTGAAGATCGACCAGACGTTCGTAAGCGGGATGGGCGGGGACGCAAGCCATCGCGAACTGGTGCGCAAGATCATCGAGATCGCCGCCATCCTCTTGGTGTCCACCGTGGCCGAAGGCGTGGAAACCGAACAGCAGCGCGCATGGCTGGCCAGCATGGGTTGCCGGGTGTTCCAAGGGTATCTGTTCGGCCGGCCGGTGCCGGCCGATGACTTCCATGCCGCGCATGTGGCGCCGCTGGTCTGAGCGGCGCTAGCCGGCTGGGTTCGCAGCATGCCCTTGGTAGCGCCGAGCCATGCTCGGCGGGGGCATCGTGACGCGGCAACGAACGGCCGCCGAGCACGGCTCGGCGCTACCGGTATCCCGGCTGCCGGGCGCTGGCCGACCACGAGCGCACGCCCAGCATCGCCAAGCCGATGAACACCACGTACAGCGCGGCGGTCACGTGCAGTGACTTGAACAGGTACACGCCGATATAGATCACATCGACGAAGATCCACAGCCACCACGCCGCTACGTGCCGGCGCGCCTGCCACCACTGCGCGACCAGGCTCAGCGCCGCCAGCAGCGCATCCAGCCACGGAATCGCCGCGTCGGTGAGGGTGTGCATGCCGGCACCGAGCGCCAGCCCGAAGGCCACGCCGATGCCGAGATCGCGCACTACATGACGCGCCGGCAATGGCACGATGCTCACCCGGCCGTCGGCCTGCGCGCTGTGCCGCCAGCTCATCCAGCCGTACACCAGGAAACCACCGAACACGACTTGCAGCAGCGTGTCCGAATACAGGCGCGCCTCGGCGAACACCAGCGCATACAGCGCCACCGAGGCCAGCCCGATCGGCCAGCCGATCAACCGCCGCCGGGTCATCAGCCACACACCGGCGATGCTGAGCGCCGCGGCCGACCATTCCAGCAGTTCGGCGTTCATAGCGCGATGGTGACCGACAGGCGCGCCTGCCGTGGTGCGCCGGCGAACAGGTAGTAATCGCCGGCGCTGCTGCCGGTATCACGCCAGTAGAATTTGTCGAACACGTTGTCCACCGACAGCCGCCAGGTGACCGGCTGCTGGCGCAGCGTGTGCTGGTAGCGCAGGCCCAGGTCGACCACGCTGTAGCTGGGCGCGCGCACGCTGCCATCCACCGTGGCGGTGTTGGACGAGGCATAGCGCCAGCCACCGGTGACGCCCATGCCGGCGACGAACGGCAGCGCGTAGTCCAGGTGCACGGAGGCCCGCGTCTTCGGTACGTTGACCAGCTGGTGGTCTTCGTAGGCGGCGGTGGCGGTATCGCGTGCACGCGCCTGCAGAACACTGGCGCTGGCCGTGATCTGCAGCTGCTCGGTGAGGTGCCCGTTGGCGGTCAGCTCCAGCCCGGTGTGGGTCTGCTGGCCTTCCTGCACGAAGGTGTATCCGGCATCGCTGTCATCGGCACGGGCGTACTGGAAAGGCTGGCTGGTGCGGAAGAGCGCGGCCCCCAGGGTCAGCGCATCGGTGGCGCCGTACTTGATGCCCACTTCCAGCTGGCGCGACAGCACCGGCGCCAGGAACTCGCCATCGTTGGACGTCCAGAACGGGGCCTCCTGCCCCAGCGAAATGCCGCGCACGTAGCTGACGTAGGCGTTCACTTGATCGGTCGCGTTCCAGATCAGCGCGGTCTGCGGCAGGAAGCGTGAGATCCGGCTGTGACGTTCCGGATTGCCGCGCTTGTCGTAGGCACGTTCGTCCAGCCGCACCATGCGCCCACCGGCCAGCCACTGCCAGTCATCGCCGAAGCGCATGCGGTCCAGCACGAACAGGCCATCCTGGCGGCTGTCCAGCCGACGCACGGAGGCGCCGGGCTGCAACGGGGAAGGCGTGAACACCGGTACCTGCGGGTCATGGATGTTGGCGGTGCCGACGTACTCGTTGACGTTCTGCCGCTTGTCCACCGTGCGCCGGAAGGTATCGGCGCCGATGCTCAACTGATGGGTGACGCGGCCGATGTCGACGCTGCCGCGCAGCTCGGCGCGCAGTTCCTGGTTGACCCGGGTGTCGTCCGGGCTGCGGTAATCGTAGATGTCATAGTCGCCGTTGGGCGCGAAGTAGTTGCCCGGCACGCTGCCGTCGGCGCACTGCGCGGCGTAGTAGCAGCCGTAGGCGAAGGCCACGTTGTCATCGATCACCGAACGGCTGTGGCTGGCCGACACCCGCGATTGCCAGCGCGGCCCCAGCTCAAAGGTATGCAGGGCGGTCAGGTTGGTACTGGCGATGCCGACCGGCTGCTGCCACGGCTGGTAACCGAGCATCTTGGAGCGGTCCACGCCGCGCGGCAGCTCGGTTGCGCCCAGCAGCTGGAAACCCGATGCCGAGCGCTGTGCGCTGGTCTGGTAGTTGGCATCCACTTCCAGCTTGCCGCGTTCGCCGATCAACCAGTCCGCAGCGAGCGAATAGAAGTTGCGCCGCCCGTCGGCGTGGTCGATGTAGGACGCGCTGTCTTCCCATGCGGCGTTGACGCGCACGCCGAAGCGCGGGGTCAGCCAGTGGCCCACGTCCACAGCGGTGTAGCGGGTGCCTTCCGAATCGGTGCCCAGGGTGACGGTGCGCACTTCGGCGGTGCGCTTGCCGACGTAGTTGATGATGCCGCCCGGCGCCATCACGCCGGCAGCCAGCCCGGCTTCGCCCTTCAGGATTTCCACCTGCTGGATGTTCTCCAGCGCGATGCGCTGCTCACCGGTGGTGGCCAGGCCATTGAAGCGGTAGCCGGTGGCGGTATCCAGCGCAAAGCCGCGGATGGCGATGTTCTGGTAGTAGCCGACCGGCGCGTAGCTGTCGCCCAGCGAGGCATCGTTGGCGGCTACTTCGCTCAGCGTGCGCACCTGGCGGCTGTCCAGCAGGGTGCGGTCCAGCACGTTCACCGAGGCCGGGGTGTCCTTCCAGCTGGCCGCACCGAAGCTGCTCGACGGCGTGGTGGCGGCCGGAGCCTGCTGGGCCTGCACGCGCACGGCAGCCAGTTCGGTCGGTGAGCGATCGGGGACATCGGCAAAGGCATCGGCAGCGTGCAGCGGCAGCACGGCACAGAGGGCAATGGTCATCAGCGTGGGGCGCAGGCAGCGGTTCATTCGATTCGTCATCAACAGGAAGAAAGACGAAGCGACGGCGCGCGCGCAGTGACCCGATCGGTCCATGTGCTTGCAGCTCAAAGCTCCCTACGCCGGTGCAAACCGGATCAGGTTCCAAGGGACTCTCTCAGCCTGGTCAACCCAGGCACCCCCGCTTCAGGCGCTCATTTCACACCAAAACGGCTGAAGAAGCGAATCAGCCGCTCAGGCGGCGCCGCGCAGGGTGGCCAGCAGGCCCTGGCCGGCGGGCGTGCGGAACCAGTCGGCGTGGCCGAGCAGGAAGGCCCGGTAGGCCACGTCGGCGTTGGCGCGGGAGCGGGTGATGGCGTGGAAATACTCAACTTCAGACAGCGCGAAATCCAGGTGCACCACGGGCAGCAGGTCGGCCAGCAGCTGGACCTGGTCGGACGACAACGCACGCGCATCGCGGTAGCCGACCAGCAGCGCCAGTGCGATGTCACCGCGCACCGCCTGCGCGCCACGGTCCAGTTGCAGCCACGCGATGGCATTGCGCTCGATCGCCGTGGCCAGGTCGTACAGCGCGCTGGTGGGCGAGGCCAGCCCGAAATCGAGCACGCTGCTGACCGTGGTGACGCCGCTGCCGGTCTGCCACAGCAGGTTGGACACATGCCAGTCGTTGTGCCCCCACAGGCGAGGCTCGGCGGCCAGCCGTGTGGCGAGTCCCATGTGCCAGGGCAGGATCGCGCGCTGCAGCTCGGCCCGCCACGGCGTGTCGGCCAGGTAAGCGGCCAGCCCGGGACGGTCGGGCAACTGCGCGGTGAGCGCCGCGATCGGGTCCTCGGCGCGGATCAGGTCATCGCGGGCCACCAGCAGGTTCGTGGCCCGCTGCGGTGCGTGGAAGCCTTCTGCGGCGGTGTGCAGCAGGGCCAGCATGCGGCCGGCCTGCCAGGCCTGTTCGACGCTGGCCGGTGGCGTCCATGAGGGCACGTCGCGATACAGGTCCTGGCCGATGCCTTCGGCGTGCACTTCGAAGGTCCAGACGCCGTGCTCGAGTGCGGTCGCGCCATTCTGATCAGCAATCACCTGCACCACCGGCAGGCCCTGCGCGGCCAGATGGGCGATGAAGCGATGTTCTTCGGACACCACCGCGGCGCTGCGCACGCTGTGGTGGTGGCGCTTGATGAAGAACCGTCCGTGTGGGCTCTGCACGAGCGCGGCCGCGGAAAACGGCCGCGGGCTGTGCCACAGCAACCGGCAGTCGCCCTGCAGCTCCACGAAATGCTGCTGCAGCCACGCGATCTCGCCGGCGCTGATCGCAGGCCAGTCGGCTGGGACCTCGTCGTTGTCGAGACCTTGGACGTGGTGGGCAGGAGTGGTCATGGGCAGGCTTCAGCAGGGACGCCATGGTACTCCGCCGACGTGGTTGCGCTCTGCGATGTCATGTCCACGTCATTCCCCCTGCCAATACTCCGGCGGACCCCACCCCATGAACCGACCCGATGCCTGCTCCCGGACATAGCCGCTATCCGCGTATTTCCCTGCTTGCCTTGATGTTGCTGCCTGCGCTGCATGCCTATGCGGCAGAAGAAGCCGCCCCTGCCGACGATGCGCGCACGCTGGACCAGGTGCAGGTGATCGGCCAGGCCACCAGCTATGCCAAGACGTCGGTCAGCAAGGAAACCATCAACCGGCAGACCATCCTGAGCAGCGTCAACAACGCGCTCAACGAGCTGCCGGGCGTGGTGGTCAGCGAGGCCGATGCCACCGGTTCGTCGGTGTGGGGCACGCAGATCAGCATGCGCGGTTTCGTCACCAACCGCGATACGCAGCAGATCGGCACCACCATCGACGGCCTGCCCAACGGCGGGTCCGGCTATGGCGGTGGTTCGCTGGCCAACCGCTACATCGACACCCTGGACCTGGAAACGGTGGAGGTCAGCCAGGGCACGGCGGATATCTCATCGCGTTCCAACGAAGCGCTGGGCGGAACGCTGAATTTCCTCACCAGCGATCCGCTGCAGGAACAGCGCGTGCGCTTCGTCGTTGGCGGCGGTGACAACGATGCACGCAAGTATTACGCACGCTTCGATACCGGCCTGCTGGCCGGCCACACCCGCGCCTGGATCAGCGCTTCGTCGGCCGAGGTGCGTGACTGGATCGACGGCAGCGGACGCACCAGCAACAACCACGTGGCGGCCAAGTTCGTCACCGAACTGGATCGCTGGACGCTGAGCGGCTACGCCTCCTACAACGATGCCAACGAACCGGAATACACCAGCGTTTCGCCGGCCAGCTTCGCCACCAACCCCGAACGTGATGGCCTGGTCGGCAACCTGACCGGCATCCCGAACCTGGACCAGAACTTCCGCTCCGGCTCGCGCGCGCTGCGCGAAAACACATTCGGCTACCTGCGCGCAGCGTTCGATGGCGGCAATGGTTTCAAGGCCAGCGTGGTCGGCTACGCACACAAGATGGAAGGGCGGGGCGACTGGCTGCCGCCCTATCTGGTGCAGGCGCGCGAAGACGGCGTGGGCAATCCTGAGTCCGAGTACCGTGGCGGCGACACCGTGTACGGCGGGTCCGCGCTGGGCCAGTTCTATTTCGTCAATCCCGATGGCAGCGCCGCGCAGATGATCCCAGGATGCACGCCGCGTGCCGGGTTCACCGCCGACTACGATCCCAACTGCTACGCCGCAGGCGTGCAGGGCGTTCAATCCTATCGTCACTCGCACTACGACAACGATCGTGCCGGCTTCACCGCCGACGTGGAATGGAAGCAGGATTTCGGCCGCATCGACAACACCGTGCGCGGTGGCGTGTGGGTGGAGAACGTGGACCGCAGCGTGCGCCGCGACTGGCACCGTCTGCTCAATGTCGGTACCGATATCTCATTCGACAACGTGCCGTACTGGGTGCAGTTCGAAGACCGTTACAAGGTCGACGAACAGATGTACTACGTCGAAGACGTCGCCCGCTTCGGTCCGTTCAGTGCACGCGTTGGCGTCAAGCAGTTCTTCGTCGACCAGAAGCGCCAGCGCACGATCGGCGCGGCGGAGAACGTGCGTTCGGATTCGAAGTCCGATCCGCTGCTGTCCGCAGGCGCCACCTGGACGTTGCCGGTGCAGGGCCTGGAAGCGTTCGCCGGTTACTCGCAGAATTTCGCCGCCATTCCGTCCGGCGTGCTCGGCGAGACCGACGCCCAGCGCTTCGCGCGGGTGGAGCCGGAAACCGCGGACAACATCGAACTGGGCCTGCGCGTCAGCCGCTGGCCGCTGACCGGCTCGATCACCCTGTACAACATCAAGTTCGACAACCGCATCGTCTACCTGCCCGCGCGCCTGGCCGACGGCATCGATTACCTGGACGAAACCGATGGCGTCTACGAAAACTTCGGTGGCGTGGAAAGCACCGGCGTGGAAGCCGCGCTCGGTTACGGCTGGGACAACGGTTGGCGCATCAACGGGGCCTACACCTACAACCGCTCTGAATACCTGGGCAGCGGCAACGCCGCGCGCGATGCCGAACTGGGCATCGTCGACGGCGCCGATGTGATCGGTCAGCCGCGCCATATCCTGGTGATGTCGGCCGACTGGCAGGGTGAAAGCTGGAACTTCGGTGTGTCCGGCCGTTACCTGGGCGAGCGTTACCTGGATGCGTCCAATGCCAACAAGCTGCCGTCGGCCACGGTGTTCAACGCCAACATCGGCTTCGATCTGCAGGACCTGTCGCCCAAGCTGAAGGGCGTGGGTGCCAGCTTCGTGGTCAGCAACCTCACCGACCGCCGCTACCTGTCCGGGGTGGATGGCAGCGATACTGCGTTCATCGGTGCGCCGCGCACCGTGGGCTTCTCGGTACGGGTAGATCTGTGAGCGAACAGCCGCACACGCCGCACGACGCCGGCCGCCGCCGCCTGCTGCAGGGCGGCATTGCGGCCGGCATCGCCGCGCTGATGCCGAGCATCGCGCGCGCGGCGGCGATCGCCCCGGACGCGCGCACGCGCAGCCTGCAGGACCTGCAGCACATCGTGGTGCTGATGCAGGAAAACCGCTCGTTCGACCATTACTTCGGCACCCTGCCGGGCGTGCGTGGTTTCGGTGACCGTTTCGTGCCGCCGGCGCCCCCTCTGGAGCCAGACCAGCCGGCGCGCACGCTGTGGCTGCAGCCCAATGCCGCCGGTACCCGCGGCATCGCGCCGTTCCCGCTGGATACCGCCGCGCACTTCGGCCACATGCGGGTGGAGGGCACCCCGCACACCTGGCCCGATGCACAGAAGGCGTGGGACCACGGGCGCATGGCGCACTGGCCTGCGGCCAAGCAGGACCACGCGATGGGCTATTACCAGCGCGCCGACCTGCCGTTCCAGTTTGCCCTGGCCGAGGCCTTCACCGTCTGCGATGCCTACCACTGCGCGATGCAGGCCGGCACCAACCCCAACCGGCTGTTCCTGTGGACCGGCCACAACGACCCGCACGCCCTTGGCGGCGGGCCCGCGGTGGCCAACTCGCACGACAACTTCCCTGAGCTGGGCGGCCACCCCGCGTCCTACACCTGGACCACCTACGTCGAGCGGCTGCAGCAGGCAGGCGTGGACTGGCGCATCTACCAGGACATGGCCGACAACTTCACCGACAACCCGCTGGCGGGCTTCGAAGCATTCCGACTGGCCTGGCGGAACGCACCCGGGCACGATGCCGAACTGCGCGAACGCGCGGTCAGCACGCGCGGACTGGACCAGCTGCGCCAGGACGTGCTGGACGGGCGCCTGCCGCAGGTCAGCTTCCTTATTGCCGATGCCGCCGGCAGCGAGCACCCCGGCCCCTCCAGCCCGGCGCAGGGCGCGGCCTATACCGCGCAGGTGCTGGACGCCCTGACCGCCGATGCGGCGGTCTGGAGCCGCACTGCGCTGCTGGTGATGTTCGACGAGAACGATGGCTTCTTCGACCACATGCCGCCGCCGGCGCCGCCCTCGGCCGACGCTGCGGTGGCGGGCGGATGGGCCGGCGCTTCGGTGGTGGGCACCGAAGGCGAATACCACCGGCATCCTTCGCCGGGTAATGAGAAGCAGGACGAAGCCGCGCTGCGTGGCCGCCCCTATGGGCTGGGGCCGCGCGTGCCGATGTACGTCATTTCACCCTGGAGCCGCGGTGGCTGGGTGGATTCGCACGTTTACGACCACACCTCGGTGATCCGCCTGATCGAGCGCCGATTCGGCGTGGCCGCGCCGGATATCTCAGCGTGGCGGCGCGCGGTGTGTGGCGACCTGACCGCGGCGTTCGACTTTTCGCAGATCGACAACCGCCCGTTCGCGCACGCATTGCCGGCCACGGCCGCAACCGCCGCGCGCGCCGCCGCCTTGCCCGCGCGTACCGTGCCGGTAGCTCCGCAAGCCTTGGAGCCGGCGCGCCAGGAGCCCGGCGTGCGACCCTCCCGCGCGCTGCCCTACCGCCCCGACGTGGCCATCCAGACCGACCCGCACGCAGCCGAAATCCGCCTCACCCTGGCCTGCGAGGGGGCTGCCGCCGTGCTGCACGTCTACGACCTGCTGCGCCTGGATGCGCTGCCGCGTCGCTACACCGTAGGCCCGGGCAAGCAGCTGCAGGGCAGCTGGCCGCTGCATGCGGAACAGGGCTACGACCTGTGGGTGCTCGGCGCCAATGGCTTCCATCGGCGCTTCCGCGGCAGCGCGCAGGCGCCGATGCCGGTCGAAATGGAGATCGAGCGTGTCGCAGATGGCATGGTCCTGCAGCTGCGCAACCCCGGTTTGGCGCCCGTGTCGGTGGCGGTGCGCGGGGCGGCCTATCCGGGCCTGATGCCGGAGCGATCGCTTTCGCTGGATGCCGGTGAAGCGGCGCGCATCACCTGGCCGGCAGCTCCAACGGGCGCCTGGTACGACCTGCAGGTGCAGCAGCCGGGGGCCCGCCAGCGGCTGGCCGGGCGCGCGGAAAACGGCCAGCCCGGCAGCAGTGATCCGGCCATGGGCACTGCCCCGCTGCGGTTGGAGGTGGGATGAAACCGGTGCGGAATCAGAGTTGGCCGTTGCGCAGGTAATCGAACAACTGCGCATCGCTGTTCAACCCCAGCTTCAGCATCGCATCGCCCTTCTGGCGGCTGATGGTGCTGGCACTGCGATGCAGCAGCGTGGCGATCTCCTTTACCGTCATGCCCTTGCCGAGCAGGCGCAGCACCTCCACTTCGCGCGGTGACAGCGGGCGGCCTTCGCCTTCCACCATCGCGCTGCTGCCTGCTGCTTCCACGCGTTCTTTCAATGACAGGCTGACGTAGGGCAGGCCACGGTGGACCGTGCGGATGGCGACGGGCAGTTCGTCCATCGACGATCCCTTGTCCACCAGCCCCAACACGCCGGCGTCGCGCACCATGCGCAGGATCGCCAGGTTGCTGGACACGCTGAGCATCAGCACCGGCAACAACGGATAGCGTCGACGGATCATGCTGATCATCGCAAAGCCATCCGGCACGGTGCTGTCCGGCATCGAGTAGTCGGTGACCAGCACATCGCAGGGATGGGTGGACAGGTAGGCCAGCAGGTCCTGCGCGGTGGCGGCCTCGGCCACGACTTCACCGACGCCGCTGCCGTGGATGACCGACCGGGCGCCGATGCGAACCACGGGGTGGTCGTCAGCGATGATGATGCGAAGCGTCATGCTCTAGTATGGCCCCGGGTGACATGGGTTGGGTGGAAAGCAGGCATCGACGATATCCCTATTCTAAGGAGAGCGAAGCTGGTGCGCACGATCCTGGCTCACTGTCGAGGATGCGGCATGGGCGTGCTGCTGTCGCTGTTGCCTGCGATGGCATGGGCCGCGCCCCCCGCGCCGCGCGCCGAGGCACCGTCACCTGCACAGCCCCACGCGGTTCTGTCGGTGGGGGTCTACGACAGCGGCTGGCCGCCGTTCGAGTTCGTCGAAGGGGACAGGGTGCGCGGGCTGGGCCCGGACACGCTGGACGATCTTGCGACACGGATGGGCGTGAGGCTGGACTACCGTCGCTATCCGGACTGGGCACAGGTGCTGGAAGCCGCCTGCCGGGGCGATATCGACGTGGTGATGAACGTATCGCCGAGCGCGTCCCCGAACCGCTGCCTGGCCTACAGCACGTCGTATGCGACCGCGCCGTTGGCGGTGGTGGGACGCAGCGATGACCTGCGCGCGTCCAATGATCCGGACCTGGCGGGCCTGCGCGTGGTGAGCGAGCAGGGCTTCCTGACCCAGGCGCAGATCCGCACCCGCTTTCCCGCCGCGCGCCAGTTGCTTGCAGCGCACACGCTGGACGCGCTGCGGATGGTGGCGCGGCAGGAGGCGGATGTGTTCATCGGCAATGCCTACGTGGCCAGCCAGCTGATCAATGACTCGGCGTTGGAAGGCATCGCCCTGTTGCGTCCGATCGACATGGAGCTGGATACGCTGCACTTCGGCGTGCCGCCCTCCCGGCCGCAGCTGGTGGAAGCGCTGGATCAGGCGATGTCGCAGCAGCCGGCGTCGGTGCGTGCAGGCATTGCCGCGCGCTGGCTGCGCGTGCCGGTGTGGTCTGCGCCGGCGCGGCAGGCATTGGACCAGGTGGAGCGTCGGGCGTTGTCCACGCCACTGCGTACCGGCTTTGCGCCCAATGCCGCACCGCTCTCCTTCACCGATGCCGAT
The DNA here is from genome assembly GCF_002836635.1 of Stenotrophomonas sp. Bg11-02. Classification (NCBI taxonomy): domain Bacteria; kingdom Pseudomonadati; phylum Pseudomonadota; class Gammaproteobacteria; order Lysobacterales; family Lysobacteraceae; genus Stenotrophomonas; species Stenotrophomonas sp. Bg11-02. The sequence goes on along the minus strand of NZ_PJAY01000071.1, from coordinate 17,641 downwards.
GGTCGGCCTTCCGGGCTTGCCAGTGACTACCTGCAGCGGCTGCGGCAGGCCGGTGCCACGCTCACCCCCGAACCCAGCCACGACTGGTTCGACCTGCGCGAGAAAATGCGTCGCGGCCGCATCGATGCGGTGATGGGCGTACCCAACGATTCCCGTTACCTGGGCGAGGGCTGGGTATTCAGCCAACCCTTCATCAGCGTGCCCAATGTCATCGTGACCGGGCCCCGCAGCGGCAGCGTGCTGGACATGGACGACCTGGCCGGCAAGCGCGTGCTGTTGTCCGACCCCGAACGGCTGCGCCTGCCGGTGCTGCAACGTGCGCCGGAGGCGCGCATCCTCGCCGCGCGCAGCGCGGAACAGGCGCTGCAGCGGCTGCTCGATGGCGAAGCACAGGCCTACATCGGCAACCTGGCGATCGTCGACCGGCTGCTGCGCGAGCGCTTCCCCGGCCAGTTGCAGGTGACTGCACCGGCGGGCTTCGACGATGACCTGTCATTGGCGGTAAAACGCGAGCACGCCGGGCTGGCAACACGGTTTGATCGCCTGCTGCAGGAAATGGGCCCACGCGAGCGCGAGGCGCTGCGCAACGACTGGCTGGCGGTGGCCTACCAGGGCGGCATCGACTGGCGAACGATGGCGCGCTGGGGCATTCCGATCACCCTGGTGTTGTTGACCGCGCTGCTGGTGCACCTGCTGGGCTACTGGCGGCTGCAGCGGGAAGTGAGCAGCCGTCGGCGACTGGAAAAGCGCCTAGCCGACGTCACCGGCAACCTGCCCGCAGTGGTGTACCAGATGCGACGCGCGGCCGATGGCGGCCTTGATTTCCCCTACGTTGCCGGCGACATGCAGCCGCTGTTCGGCATCGACCACGACAAGGCGATGGCCTCGGCGCAGGCGGTGCTGGACGCGATCGATGCGCGTGACGTGGCCGACGTGCAGGCCGCCATCGAACGGGCGGCGCGCGATTTCCTGCCCTTCGAGCTCGAGTTCCGCACCGTCGGCATGCCGCAATCGCCGCGCTGGGTACGCAGCCAGGCCCAGCCGTACGCGGCCGATGCCGGTATGGTCACCTGGAGTGGCTACTGGGTGGACATCAGCGAGGCGCGCGCACAGGCCGACGCATTGGAAGCGGCGATGGCCGCGGCCGAGCAGGCGGCCGAGGCGAAGGCCCGCTTCCTGGCGACCATGAGCCACGAGATCCGCACGCCGATGAGCGGCGTGCTGGGGATGCTGGAGATGCTTGCCCATACGGCCCTGCAACCGGCCCAGCGCACGCAACTGGAGGAAGCGGAATCGGCCGCCCAGTCGCTGCGGCAGATGCTGGACGACATCCTCGATTACGCCAAGATGGATGCCGGTGCACTGCGCCTGGATCCGTTGCCACTGCCGTTGCGCCCGCTGCTGGAATCGCTGCAGCAGCGCTACGCCAGGCAAGCTGCGGCCAAGGGCCTCGGCCTGCGGCTGGAACTCGACGTGCGGCTGGCGGCCACCCACGAGGTGGACGGACTGCGGCTGCGCCAGGTGCTGGAGAACCTGCTGGACAATGCCATCGCCTTCACCAGCGAAGGGGAGGTGGTGCTGCGCGCGGAGGTGCTGGAAGGAAGTTCGCCGAGCCTTCAGGAACTGCGCCTGCAGGTCATCGACAGCGGCATCGGGATGCAGCCGCAACAGGTGCAGGCGTTGTTCCAGCCCTTCACCGAAGTAGACCCCAGCACGCCGCACCACCAGGGTGGCATCGGCCTGGGACTGACGCTCTGCCAGCGCCTGGTGCAGCTGATGGGTGGGCGCCTGCTGGTGCACAGCGTGGCGGGTAAGGGAACCGAGGTCGACGTGCTGCTGCCGCTGCCGGTGGCCAGCGATGATGACCTGGTGGCCAGCGCGCCGGGGCCGGGCAGCGTCCCGCCGCTGCCGGTGCACCTGCGCACGGCGCGGGTCCTGGTGGTGGAAGACCACCCCACCGCACAGGCGATGATGGCCTGGCGCCTGCAGCAGCTTGGTGTATCGCACGCGGTCGCGGGCGATGGCCGGGAAGGGCTGGAACTGCTGGCCGCCTCCGCCTTCGACATGGTGATCAGTGATTGCCGCATGCCGGTCATGGATGGCTATGCGTTCACCCGCCTGCTGCGCGAGCGCGAACAACGCCAGGGCGTTCGGCGCCTGCCGGTGGTGGCGTTGACGGCCAGCCTGCTGGAGCAGGACCTGCGGCGTTGCCGTGAAGCGGGCATGGATGAAGTGCTGACCAAGCCGTTGTCGCTGGCCCAGCTGCGGCAGTGCCTGCTGCGCTGGTTGCCGGCCTCGCCGGTGGGCGCCGCCGGCGCCTAGCGCGCGTTCTGCTGCAGGTATTCGATGACCAGCCGGCGCCGCTCCGGATCCGGGAACGCGTTGTACATGCGCGTGCCCGGCACGCTGGCGCCCGGTGAACGCAGGAAGGCGTCCAACGTCTGTTCGCTCCACACGATGTCCGCTGCACGCATGCCATCGGAGTACGCATAGCCGGCCAGGCTGCCTGCGCGCCGTCCGAACACACCATGCAGGTTGGGGCCATAGCGGTTGATGCCACCGGCGTGCACGGTATGGCAGCCGGCGCAGATGGCGAAGGCGCGCTCGCGCTCCAGCGCGGCGGCCTGCTCGGGATCCTGCGGCGCCGGCGCGCCACAGGCACTCAACCCGACGATGCTGGCCAACAACAGCAGGATCCGCATCGTCGCATCACATGCCGGCGTAGTTCGGGCCGCCGCCACCCTGCGGGGCCACCCACACGATGTTCTGGGTCGGGTCCTTGATGTCGCAGGTCTTGCAGTGCACGCAGTTCTGCGCGTTGATCTGCAGGCGCTGGTCGCCCTCGCTGCCGACGAATTCGTACACCCCTGCCGGGCAGTAGCGCGCTTCGGGTCCGGCGTACTCGGCCAGGTTGACCTGCACCGGAATACGGGCGTCCTTCAGCGTCAGGTGGCTGGGCTGGTCTTCGGCATGGTGGGTGCTGCTCAGGAACACCGAGCTGAGCTTGTCGAAGGTCAGCACGCCATCCGGCTTGGGATAGTCGATCCTGGTGTGCTGTGCCGCCGGCTCCAGGCAGGCGTGGTCCGGGGTGCTGTGGCGCAGCGTCCACGGCGCGTTGCGGATGCCCAGCTTGGGCAGCAGCCACTGCTCGATCCCGGTCATCAGCGTGGCCACCGCCTGGCCCTTCTTGAACCACTGCTTGAAGTTCTTGGACTGCTGCAGCTCGGCATGCAGCCAGCTGGATTCGAACGCCTGCGGATAGGCACTGAGCTCATCGTGCTGGCGGCCCGCGGCGAGTGCATCGAAGGCGGCGTCGGCGGCCAGCATGCCGGTCTTCAGCGCCGCGTGGCTGCCCTTGATGCGGCTGGCGTTGAGGTAGCCGGCTTCGCAGCCGACCAGCGCTCCGCCCGGGAACACGGTTTTCGGCAGCGACAGCAGGCCACCGGCGGTGATCGCCCGTGCGCCGTAGCCGATGCGCTTGCTGCCTTCCAGGTGCGTGCGGATCGCCGGGTGGGTCTTGAAGCGCTGGAACTCTTCGAACGGGCTCAACCAAGGGTTCCTGTAGTCCAGCCCCACTACGTAGCCGATGGACACCTTGCCACCTTCGGCGTGGTACAGGAACGCGCCACCGTAGGTGCTGCCGTCCAGTGGCCAGCCCGCCGCGTGCACCACCAGGCCGGGCTCGTGCTTGGCCGGGTCGATCTGCCACAGCTCCTTGATGCCGATGCCGTACGCCTGCGGATCGCGGCCTTCATCCAGCTTGAAGCGGTTGATCAGCTGGCGGCCGAGGTGACCACGCGAGCCCTCGGCGAAGACGGTGTACTTGGCGAGCAGTTCCATGCCGCGCTCGTAATTGGGGCCATGGCGGCCATCCTTCTCGATGCCCATGTCGCCGGTGGCCACGCCGATGACTTCACCGTTCGCCCCGTACAGCACTTCGGCAGCGGCAAAGCCGGGGAAGATCGCCACCTCCAGCGCCTCGGCCTGCTGGGCCAGCCAGCGGCCCACTTCGCCCAGGCTGACGATGTAGTTGCCTTCGTTGTGGAAGCACTCGGGCAACAGCGGCTTGGGCGTGGTGCGCGCGCCGGTTTCACTGAGGAACAGGAACTCGTCGCGGGTGACTTTCTGCTTCAGCGGCGCGCCGCGTTCGGCCCAGTCCGGGAACAGCTCGGCCAGTGCACGCGGATCCATCACCGCGCCGGACAGCAGGTGCGCGCCCGGCTCGGAGCCCTTTTCCAGCACGCACACCGACAGTTCGCTGCCGGCTTCAATGGCACGCTGGCGCAGGCGGATGGCCGTGGCCAGGCCGGCGGGGCCGGCGCCGACGACGACGACATCGAATTCCATCACTTCGCGTGGGGGCAGTTCGGTGGCTTCTGCGCTCATGGATGACCTGACTCTTGGGTAGACCGCCCTGCTGCAGGGGCGGTGGTTGCCTTGGAATAACGCACGTGCTGCCACGGCGAAACGGATGTTTGAATCCATCAGGTTAACGGCTGGCCGACGGATCGGCCAGTTGCCCGGCGCGATGTGGGCTGCATCGATGGCAGGGCGCGCGCTGCGGGCCCGGGATGCTGCAATGCAGCAGGTGCGCCACGTCGTGTGCGAACCGTTGACGCCGTCCGGTATAGCGCGCATCGCCACCAATGTTCGCCTTCATCGTTTGTCTTGAACGATGCGCGTTCTGAGCAGGCCATCGCCCACTGAAACAGCCACTTATTCCTACGCTGTAGCGGACCGTGGGATGAGAGGAATGCGCGATGTCACGCCGGCAGGTCCGCGACGCATCAGGGTTCTACGCGGTGCCTGGCCGCGTAGACCAGAGGGCGGCGCGGCAGGACCCGGTACGGTGTGGCCACCTGACGTCGGCGCACCTTGCCCTGGTCTGGGTGCTGGCACGCGTGGCGGATTGCCTGGCCGGTGCCGGCATGACCTGCCTGCTTCTGGTGTTCTCCCCGCAGAAGCTCGACCAGGGCAAGTTCGGCGAGCTGGATCGTCAGTTGGCCGGGCAGCAGGCAGGTCTCAACGCGCTGACGGTGGAGGAATACCTCGGCGCGCGCGCGCGCTTCGACCCCCGTGCCCGCGATCCCCAGGTTGCGCGACGTGCGCGCAGCTCGTGGCGGAGCAAACTGGCCGCTGCGCACGGTGAGGCGCTTGCCGGGCAGGGCATCGCCCCGGCCGAAGCGGGCGAGCGCGCCGCGCTGCTGGCTGATCAGCAGATGCGCAGCCTGCACGCGCTGCATAATCCGGACCGGGTCGTGGGCGGGCACGATCTGATCGGCGACTTCGGCGACGGCCAGGTCAACTGCACCATCGGCCGCCAATGGACGCTGGCACGCCGGGGAGAGAGCTCGCGCGTACAGCAGCTGGATGCTGCCGCATCGCGGGTGCCGGAGTGGCTGCGCGGAAGCACGCGGATGAACGGGCAGCTGGTACGGGAAGCGCCCGCCGTCCTCGACGCCGCACTGTGCCACCACCACAATGACCACGATTCCGGCCCACCTGGTGCACCCGATGCGACTTGATCCCTGCGACCTGTTCGATGTCCGTTCCCTGCTCAGCGAAGAAGAGCGCGCCGTGCAGGACAGCGTGGCGCGCTTCGTCGACCAGCGCGTGCTGCCGATCATCGGCGACTGCTTCGACCAGGCGCGTTTTCCCGCTGAACTGGTGCCGGAGATCGCAGCACTTGGCCTGCTCGGCGCGACCCTGCCGGTGGAATACGGCGGCGGGGGCATGGACGCGGTGGCCTATGGGCTGATCTGCCAGGAACTGGAGCGCGGCGATTCCGGCCTGCGCAGTTTCGTGTCGGTGCAGAGCTCGCTGTGCATGCATCCGATCTTCGCCTACGGCAGCCAAGCGCAACGCCTGCGGTGGTTGCCGGCGATGGCTCGCGGTGAAGTCATCGGCTGCTTCGGCCTGACCGAAGCGCATGGCGGATCGGACCCTTCCAGCATGAAGACACGTGCGGTGCGCGACGGTGACCAATGGCGGCTGGACGGCAGCAAGATGTGGATCACCAATGCGCCCATCGCCGACCTGGCCATTGTCTGGGCGCAGACCGAAGACGGTGTACAGGGCTTCGTACTGGAGCGCGGGATGGAGGGATTCAGCGTGCAGGACATCGGCCGCAAGATGAGCCTGCGGGCGTCATCCACGGGCGCCTTGTTCTTCGACCAGGTCCGCGTGCCGGAGGCCAACCGGCTGGCGGGGGTGGTGGGCATGAAGGGCCCGCTGGGCTGCCTGAACCAGGCGCGGTTCGGCATCAGCTGGGGGCCGATCGGCGCGGCCAGTGCCTGCCTGCGCGAGGCGCTGGCGTACGCCGGCGAACGCGAACTGTTCGGGCGGCCGCTGGCGGCCACGCAGAGCGCCCAGGTCAAGCTGGCCGACATGGCCCGGCGGATCACCGGTGCACAGCTGCTGGCCCTGCAGCTGGGCCGGCTGAAGGAGGCGGGCCGGCTGCAGCCGCAGCAGGTAAGCCTGGCCAAGTGGAACAACTGCCGGATGGCGATCGACATCGCGCGTGAGTGCCGTGACCTGCTGGGCGCTGCGGGGATCACCACCGAGCATGCCGCGATACGGCATGCGCTCAACCTGGAATCGGTGATCACCTACGAAGGCACCGAGACGGTGCACCAGCTGGTGATAGGCCGCGAACTGACCGGCATCAACGCGTTCTGAGGGTGTTTTTTTCGCTTGCGCGCGGCATTCAGGCAACGGCAACGGCAAAAGCTGCAGGGTTGCTGGGTCGGCGGGGCGGGGTGGCTGTGCAGGACACGCCGTGAATCCGTCCATGGAGGCTCGCTTTTCGCATCCGTGCGAAAAGACGGTCCTGCACAGCCACTCCGCCCCACCTTCGACAGGTCTGCGGGGGCCTTGGTAGCGCCGACCCATGGTCGGCGGAATGTTTCCGCCAACGGCCCGCTGCGCTCGCCGAGCATGGCTATGCCGATCGTCCTGACCGGCACCCTGCGGGCCGTCGCAAGCGACGTTGGCAGCGGCTCCTGCCGCTGCCTTCGGCGCTACCAGGGCGCCGTGCCATTTCGGGTGGAGGGAGCGCCTGAGTCAGGGGCGGCCGCGAAGCGGCGGGGTGTGGGTGATGGTGAGACGGGGCCCGCGGTTTGCGCAGCAAAGCGTGGGAGCGGCAGCGGGAATGCGATGGCGTGGACCCGCCATGGATGGCGCGAAACGAGGCCCGCATGGACGCAGTTTTTGCCGTCCCCCGACCAGCCCCACCGCACGGCCCACCCCCAGCAGCAACCCAACAACAGCCACCCGCGAGGGGGTCTCACCCGTTCGACCCCACCTCACGCCCCGCCGGCGAACCCGTGCTGGCGCCATGCCTCGTACATCACCACTGCCACCGTGTTGGACAGGTTGAGGCTGCGGTTGCCGGGTCGCATCGGCAGGCGCAGGCGGCGGCCATCGGGCAGCGTATCCAGTACGTCCTGCGGCAGGCCGCGGCTCTCCGGGCCGAACAGGAACGCATCACCGTCTTCAAACGGCACGCTGTCATGGCGGACGCTGGCGCGGGTGCTCAGGGCAAACAACCGGTTCGGTGCGATGCGGGCCAATGCCGTTTCCAGGTCCGGATGAACCTGCAGGCGGGAATACTCGTGGTAGTCCAGGCCGGCGCGCTTGAGCTGCTTGTCGTCCAGTGCGAAACCCAAGGGTTCGACCAGGTGCAGCTGCGCGCCGGTGTTGGCGCAAAGACGTATGACATTGCCCGTGTTGGGCGGAATTTCGGGCTGGAACAGCACGACGTGGAACGTGGGAACCTGGCTCATCAACGCAGTGTAATGCGCGGCGCGGTGCTTGGCGGCCTGCCGGGTCCTTGCGGGTAAGGGGACCCGGCGTTCAGGGGTATGTCGAGGGGTGTATCACAACGATCAGCATGTGCAGCTCGCTCACGGACGCACCAGGACCGAAGCGGTTTCCAGCGCCAGTGCCTGCAGGTCGGCCTGGGTCGGACGCACATGCACCACCGGCAGGTTGACGATGACGTTGTTGGCAAACGCGGTGGCTGCGTTGGTCAGGGCAACGGTGTAGCGCTCGGTCTGCAGTTCGGCGGCCAGGGCGACCTTCTGCTCCAGGCTCGGGCGGACTTCAACGGCGGCCAGGGTGGTGACCGGCATCGCCGCAGAAGAGGCGATGGCCTGGCCGTTGATCCCGGCCAGCTGGTCGGCGCTGGGGCGTACCTGCACCGCAGCCAGCGTCGGGATGCGGCTGCTGCGCTCCCAGGCCTGCTGGGCCAGCTGTTCGGCGTCCGGGCGGACCTGCACGGTCTGCAGGGTGCTGATGGAAGGGGCGGCCTGCACCGGCGAAACAACCGCAGTACCGGCGATCAGGGCGATGGCGATGGCGAGGATCTTGGTGTTCATGGCAGGGCCTGTTTAGTGTGTGTGGTCGGTGGTGTGGTAGTAAGGTAGTACACCAAAACTGGGCTTGCAAGAACAATCTTCAGTTTCCCAGTTTGGTTCAGCGTGCAGTCAGTTTCATTTCGGTCGCTTCGGGTTGCGGGGTAAATAGAGCAATCGCCGTGCCAAGTTTTAAAGCTTATGATTCAATGATTTAGAAAGACCCGCAGTGTCCGTGTCCGGACACTTGTCCGCGCCGATGCGACCGGACAACAGCTGGCCATGCGGAAGATCTCGGGTTCGGTCGCTTTCAGCGCGTGACGCTTGGCCGATGCTGCTGTGCGGGCGCACACGGTAGGATCGGCCTCCACCTGGATGACCAAGGATCAGCAATGACCTCCCCTCTGCGCCCGCGCACTGCCCTGCTTGCACTGGCCCTCGCCACCGCGCTGGGCGGCCTGGCGCCCGCGCCCCTGCTGGCCAAGCCTGCCGCAGCGGCCAAGGTCGACATTCCTTTCGAGCAGTTCACCCTGCCCAATGGCCTGCGCGTGGTGGTGCACACCGACCGCAAGGCGCCGATCGTGGCGGTCAACGTCTGGTACCACGTGGGCAGCAAGGATGAACCCGCCGGCCGCACCGGATTCGCGCATCTGTTCGAACACTTGATGTTCCAGCGCAGCGAAAACCACGACGGCGAGTACTTCGAGCCCTTCAAGCAGGTCGGTGCCACCGGCCAGAACGGCACCACCAATACCGACCGCACCAACTACTTCGAAAACGTGCCGACCACTGCGCTGGACATGGCGTTGTGGATGGAGTCCGACCGCATGGGCCACCTGCTCGGTGCGATCGACCAGGCCGCGCTGGATGAGCAGCGTGGCGTGGTGCAGAACGAAAAGCGCCAGGGCGAGAACCAGCCGTACGGGCAGGTGTGGACCCAGCTCAACCGCGCGCTGTATCCGAAGGGCCATCCGTACCACCACAGCGTGATCGGCTCGATGAACGACCTCAACGCGGCCTCGCTGGATGACGTCAAAACCTGGTTCCGGACCTGGTACGGCCCCAACAACGCGGTGCTGGTGCTGGCCGGCGACATCGACCTGGCCACGGCCAAGGAAAAGGCAGCGCAGTATTTCGGCAGCATCCCGGCCGGGCCGAGCATGGCGCAGCCGAAGGTGGACGTGGCGCAGCGCGCCGCCGACAGCCGCGAAGTGATGACCGACAAGGTGCCGCAGGTACGCATCTACCGCGCCTGGAACGTGGCCGAAGTCGGCACCCGCGACATCGACGAACTGCAGCTGCTGGGCCAGGTGCTGGGCGGGGCGAAGTCATCGCGCCTGGGCAAGCGCCTGGAGCACGAAGAGAAGCTGGTGGACAACATCAGCGCCGGCGCCTATGCCTCGCAGCTGGGCTCCAACTTCATGGTGATGGCCACGGTGAAGCAGGGCGTCGACCCGGCGCGCGTGGAAGCGATCATCGACGAAGAGATCGACCGCCTGGTTGCTGAAGGCCCGTCGGCCGACGAACTCAGCCGCGCCAAGACCGCCTTCCGTGCCAGCTTCATCCGCGGCATCGAGCGCATCGGCGGCTTCGGCGGCAAGGCCGACGCACTCGCGGAGTGCACCGTCTACACCGGCGACCCGGGCTGCTTCCGCGATTCGCTGAAGAACATCGATGGCGCCAGCGTCGCTGACCTGCGCGCGGTGGGCGGCAAGTGGCTGGGCACCGGCAGCCACACCCTGGTGGTGGAACCGGGCCCGCGCGTGGCGCTGGAAGAAGAAGCCTCGCAGAGCCCGAAGCCGTTTGAAGTGCCGGCCGTGGATCCGAAGTACACCACCCTGCCGGCCCAGGTGGACCGTGGCACCGGCGTGCCGCAGACCCGGCAGTTCCCTGAACTCAAGTTCCCCGAACTGCAGCGCGCCACGTTGAAGAACGGCACGCGGGTGATCCTGGCCGAGCGCCATGAAATCCCTGTGGTGCAGTTCAGCTATCAGTTCCCGGGCGGCTTCAGTGCAGACCAGGACCGCAAGCCGGGCACCGCCAACTTCGCGATGGGGCTGATGACCGAAGGCGCCGGCAAGCTCGGTTCGCTGGCCTTCGCCGACGCCGCCGACGCGCTGGGTGCGGACCTGAGTGCGTCGGCCGGGCTGGACTTCAGCACCGTGGACCTGTCCGCGCTGAAGGAGAACCTGGCGCCGTCGCTGGGCCTGTATGCCACGCTGCTACGCCAGCCGCGCTTTGACCAATCGGAGATCGACCGGGTCAAGGGCAGCTGGATCGCCGGCATCGCGCAGGAAAAGGCCAATCCCACTGCGTCGGCGATGCGCGTGCTGCCGCCGCTGCTGTACGGAAAGGGTCACCCGTATGCCATCCCGTTCACCGGCAGCGGTGACGAGGCGGCCATCGCCAGCCTGACCCGCGATGAGCTGGTCGATTTCCACCGCGACTGGCTGCGCCCGGAAGAGGGCACCCTGATCGTGGTCGGTGACACCACGCTGAAGGAAATCGTGCCGCTGTTGAACCGCCAGCTGGGCGACTGGAAGAGCGAAGGCCCGGCACCGAAGGTCAAGGCGGCCGTTGATGTTGCCGTGCCGACCAGCCCGCGCGTGTTCCTGATCGACCAGCCCGGTGCGGTGCAGGCGAACCTGTTCGCCGGCCAGGTGGTGCCGTCTTCGGTGGATCCAGGTTCGGTCCGCTTCGACATCGCCAACGGCGTACTGGGCGGCGACTTCACCTCGCGCCTGAACATGAACCTGCGCGAGGAAAAGCACTGGTCCTACGGCGCCCGCAGCAGCGCCAGCAGCACCGTCGGCCAGCGGCCGTGGATGGCCATGGCGCCGGTGCAGATCGACAAGACCGGTCCGGCGCTGGCGGAAATGCGCAAGGAAATCGCCGAGTTCGCCAGCGGTAAGAAACCGGCTACCGCCGCTGAAGTGCAGCGCATCCGCAACATCCAGACCCTGAGCCTGCCCGGTGCGTATGAGACGGCCAGTTCGGTGCTGGGCACGATTGGCAGCCTGGTGCAGTTCCAGCGTCCGGACGACTACGTGTTCCAGCGCAAGGCGGCCATCGAAGCGATGACCCCGGCGCAGGTGCAGCAGGCAGCCGCGGCGATCAAGCCGGAATCGTTGACCTGGGTGGTGGTCGGTGACCTGAAGCAGACCGAAGCACCGGTCCGCGCGCTGAACCTCGGCGAAGTCAGCATCATCGATGCCGACGGCAACCCGGTGAAGGCAGCCAAGTAAGGGCGCTCGCCCCGGTAGTGACGGCCGCTGGCCGTCACCCGGGACGACCCCGCACCTGGTGGGAGACGACCGTTGGTATTGGTGGGTGACGACCGTTGGTCGTCACCCACCTACGGTCACACACCGTTACTTCTTCGTCGGCTCGTTGACGATCGCTTCCAGGTCCTTCTGCAGGTCCGCGAACAGCGGCTGCATGCGCGCCTGGATGGCCACCATCACGTTCTGCATCAGCGCCGGGGTCTTGTCGAGCAGGCTCTGCCCGGCCGAACTCTCGTAGAACTCGGCCATCGCCAGCACGTCTTCCTTGCTGAAGGTCTGCTTGTACAGGTCCACGTACATCGGCCGCAGCTGCTGCCAGGACAATGCCTGGCGCAGGGTCTGCGCGGTGCGCGCCTGGATCCGCTGCAGCTGCTCCTGCTGCTGCGGGGTCAGCTGGCGTTGCTGGGTGACCTGTTCGAACTGCTGGCGCTGCATGGTCTCGATCTGCGGGAGCATCGAATCCAGCATGGCCTGCGCGCGCGAGGCCGAAAGCAGTCGGTTGATGTCGCCGTCGGTGGGCGGTGCGGCCAGCGCAGGAACGGACGCAAGGGCAAGCGCCAGCAGCAGGGCGGTGCGGTGCAGGCGGCGGGAAATGCGGATCATGCGGACGTCCTTTGGGGATGATGCCGCCAGCATACCGCCCGCGTTGGCGAAGGCGACGTGTTGGGGACCTGATCGTGGTGGAACGCCTCGCGATACCGACAGCCAACCGTCACCGGCTACCGTTACAATGGGCCCATGGGTATTGGTCCAGTGGTCATCTCCGCACAGCTTGTGATCCCCGACGATGAACTCGTCGAGCGGTTCGTGCGTGCCAGTGGCGCCGGCGGCCAGAACGTCAACAAGGTATCGACGGCGGTGGAGCTGCGTTTCGATCTGGCCGGCTCGCCGTCGCTGCCCGAGCCGTTGCGTGCGCGCCTGCTGGTGCGCCGCGACCGGCGCGTGACCGGCGAAGGCGTGCTGGTCATCGACGCGCAGCGTTTCCGTACCCAGGACCGCAATCGCGAGGATGCGCGCGAGCGGCTGGCCGAGTTCATCCGGGCAGGGCTGAGCGTGCCCAAGCCACGCAAGGCCACCAAACCAACCTACGGGTCGACCCTGCGTCGCCTGGACGCCAAGAAAGGCCGCGCGCAGGTCAAGCGCGGCCGCACAACCCGCAACTGGGAGTAAGCCTTGAACCATCCTTCGCCGCTGCTGCCACCCGTGCCGCCGAACATGCCGCAGGTCAAGCCGAATGCCTTCATCCGCTGGATCGCGCGCAGTGCGCTGCGCCTGCGCGGCTGGAAGGTGGTCGGCACCCTGCCCGACGTGCCCAAGGTGGTGATGATCATCGCCCCGCATTCGTCCAACTGGGATGGGTACTGGGGCATGGCGGTGAAGCTGGCGCTGGGCCTGGACGTGCGCGTGCTGGGCAAAGCCTCCCTGTTCTGGTGGCCGTTGGGCCCGCTGCTGCGCAAGCTGGGGGTGATCCCGCTGGACCGCAGCTCGCCGCAGGGCACGGTGGAACAGGCGGTGGCGGTGATCCGTCGCTCGGAAAAGATGTGGTACGCGATCACCCCGGAAGGCACCCGCAAGAAGGTGACCCACTGGAAGGCCGGCTTCCTGAAGATCGCGCGGATGGCCGACGTGCCGATCCTTGCCGCGTATTTCCATTACCCGGACAAGACCATTGGCTTCGGGCCGCTGTTCCATGCCACCGGCAACGACGCGGCCGACATGGCCAGCATCCGCGAGTACTACCGCCCGTGGATCGGCAAGACCCGCGGCACCGTCTGAGCGGCCACAGCGCGGCAGCGCAGGCGCCACGTCCGGCACATGCCGCCGCAGCGCCGTGGGAGTAGGCTGGAAGGCTGGCGGTCAGTCCTGATCGCCCCCCGAGGAGCCTTTTGCATGTCGCGTACCGTCATCCTGGCCGCCGCCATCAGCCTGGCGCTGGCTGCCTGTTCCGGCAAGGAGTCCACCCCCGTGTCCGAAGCCCAGAACGCCCCGGCCCAGCAGCCGGCCGATGCCTCCACCAACCCGCTGCTGAGTGCCAGCACGCTGCCGTTCCAGGCGCCACCGTTCGACAGGATCCAGGACAGCGATTACCTGCCGGCCTTCGAAGAAGGCATGCGCCAGCACCTGGCCGAAGTGCGCGCCATCGCCGATTCCAGCGAGCCGGCCACCTTCGACAACACCATCGTGCCGATGGAGCGTGGCGGTGAAACGCTGACCCGCGTCTCGCGCATCTTCTTCGGCCTGGTGCAGGCCGATACCAACGATGCGCGGCAGAAGATCCAGGAAGAAGTGGCGCCGAAACTGGCCGCCCACCAGGACGAGATCAACCTGGACCCGAAGCTGTTCGCACGGGTGAAGTCGCTGTACGACCAGCGCGCCTCGCTCGGCCTGGATCCAGTGCAGACCCGCCTGGTGGAGCATTACTACGACGGCCTGGTGCGCGCAGGTGCGCAGCTCAACGACGCCGACAAGGCCAGCCTGCGCAAGCTCAACGTGGAAGAAACCACGCTGTCCACGCAGTTCCACACCCGCCTGGTCGCCGCCACTGCCGCCGCCGCCGTAGTGGTGGATGACAAGGCCAAGCTGGCCGGCCTGAGCGAAGACGCCATCGCCACCGCCGCCGCCGATGCCACCGCGCGCAAGCTGGAAGGCAAGTTCCTGCTGCCCCTGCAGAACACCACCCAGCAGCCGGTGCTCGGTTCGCTGAGCAACCGCGAACAGCGCGCCGCCGTGCTGGAGGCATCGGAAACCCGTGCCCAGCGCGGCGATGCCAACGACACCCAGCAGACCGTGCAGCGCCTTGCCCAGCTGCGTGCGCAGAAGGCCAAGCTGCTCGGCTTCGCCACCTACGCCGATTACAACCTCGGCGACCAGATGGCCAAGACCCCGGCTGCCGCGCTGAAGCTGCTGACCGACACCGTGCCGGCCGCCACCGCCAAGGCACGCGCCGAAGCAGCGGACATCCAGAAGGTCATCGATGCGCAGCATCCTGATGCAAAGTCGGGCGGCTTCAAGCTGGCCGCTTCGGACTGGGACTTCTACGCCGAGCAGGTGCGCAAGGCCAAGTACGACCTGGACGAGTCGCAGATCAAGCCGTATTTCGAACTGGACAACGTGCTGCAGAACGGCGTCTTCTACGCCGCCACCCAGCTGTATGGCATCACCTTCAAGCCGCGCACCGACATCCCGACCTACCACGCGGACATGAAGGTGTATGAGGTGTTCGACAAGGACGGTACCTCGCTGGCGCTGTTCTACACCGACTACTTCAAGCGTGACAGCAAGTCCGGTGGCGCCTGGATGGATGTGTTCGTCGAACAGGACGGCCTGACCGGTGCCAAGCCGGTGGTCTACAACGTGTGCAACTTCACCAAGCCGGCCGCGGGCCAGCCGGCGCTGCTGAGCTTCGACGACGTCACCACGCTGTTCCATGAGTTCGGCCACGCGCTGCACGGCATGTTCTCCAACGTGAAGTACCCCTCGATCGCCGGCACCGCCACCTCGCGCGATTTCGTCGAGTTCCCCTCGCAGTTCAACGAACACTGGGCGCTGGACCCGAAGGTCTTCGCCAACTACGCCAAGAACTACAAGACCGGCGAGCCGATGCCGCAGGAACTGGTCGACAAGATCCTCAAGGCACGCAGCTTCAACCAGGGCTACGCCACCACCGAATACCTGTCGGCGGCCCTGCTCGACCTGGCCTGGCACACCCAGAAGGCCGATGCACCGCTGCAGGACGTGGGCAAGTTCGAAGCAGCGGCGCTGAAGAAGTTCAACGTGGACCTGGCCCAGGTACCGCCGCGTTACCGCACCAGTTACTTCGATCACATCTGGGGTGGCGGTTATTCGGCCGGTTACTACGCCTACTTCTGGGCTGAAGTGCTGGACCACGATGCGTTCCAGTGGTTCAAGGAGAACGGTGGCCTGACCGCCGCCAACGGCCAGCAGTTCCGCGACAAGGTGCTGTCGCGCGGCAACAGCGTGGAGCTGAGCCAGCTCTACCGCGATTTCCGCGGCAAGGACCCGTCGGTGGAACCGCTGCTTGAGTTCCGCGGCCTGAAGTGAATTGAACGAACGGCGGGGGAAACCCCGCCGTTCTGCTTTCCGTCCCGGCACCGCGGTGCCTGACGCAGGCCGCGCTTGGCGCTCGCCGAGCATGGCTCGGCGCTACCGGTTTGCGTGCTGGCACTGTGATTCGGCGCCGGCTCTGGTAGCGCCGAGCCGTGCTCGGCGGCTTTCCGTTCCGGCACCGCGGTGCCTGACGCAGGCCGCGCTTCGCGCTCGCCGCGCATGGCTCGGCGCTACCGGTTTCCGCGCTGGCACTGTGATTCGGTGCCGGCTCTGGTAGCGCCGAGCCGTGCTCGGCGGCTTTCCGTTCCGGCACCGCGGTGCCTGACGCAGGCCGCGCTTGGCGCTCGCCGAGCATGGCTCGGCGCTACCGGTTTGCGTGCTGGCACTGTGATTCGGTGCCGGCTCTGGTAGCGCCGAGCCGTGCTCGGCGGCTTTCCGTTCCGGCACCGCGGTGCCTGACACAGGCCGCGCTTGGCGCTCGCCGAGCATGGCTCGGCGCTACCGGTTTCCGTGTTGGCTCACGTTCCTACGTGCACGCGCTCGGCGCGCTCGGCCAGGCCCAGGTGATCCAGCGCGATGTCCAGCGCAAGCACGTAGCTCTGCGCCCCGTACCCGGCTGCGATTCCCAGCCGCTGGCCTATGCCATCGGGCAACCACGGCTCCGCCACAGCGCCGTCGTCGTGCACTTCCACATATGCGTTATGCAGGTGCGGCAGCAGCCGCTGCAGCCGCATGCTGTGCGCGCACGCACCCGGATCCAGCAGCGTCACCTCGCCGCGTGCATGGTCGGCCACGCGCAGCGCATCCAGCAGTTCCTGCTCGGACCCGCAGGCACGGATCGCCACGCTGGTACCGGCATCCACCGCGCGGTGCACCAGCGTTTTAAGCACTAGTGCGGGCAGCGGCTCGGCGGTGCGGATCAAGGCACCGGATGCTTCCGGGCCACGAATGATGAAGATCGACATGGCGCAGCAACCACAAGCAAGCGCCCGAGGCGCGGTAGGCACACGATGCGCGCACCGCCCGTAAAGCCTCCATGGCGTGCGCCGCGACCGCACGTAAAATCTCCGTAGCGACCGTGAGGAACCGAACCGACCTTCCCATGGTCTTACTGCCCACACTTCCCGGAGCTTCGCCATGGATGCCATCGCCCGCCCTCCCGTTACCCAACGCGCGCTGCACTGGCTGAAGAAAGAAGCACTGCCGCTGCTGGTGATGCTCGGCCTGCTGGCCGCCGCGCGCGACACCCTGGCCAACCACTACGTGGTACCCAGCGGGTCGATGCAACCCACCCTGGAACCGGGTGACCGCGTGGTAGTGGACATGCGCGCCTATGGCCTGCGCCTGCCGTTCACCCAGCACCCGCTGCTGGACGTGGGCGCGCCGCAGCGTGGCGAAGTGGCGGTGTTCGACTCCCCCGCCGATGGCACCCGGCTGATAAAGCGGGTGGTGGCCGTGGCCGGCGACCGCGTGGACGTGGGCAACGGCCACCTCAGCATCAACGGCCAGCCGCTGCAGCAGGCCGGCAACCCGGCCGCCGAACAGTTCGGCAGCCGCGTCGCGCAGCTCGGCCTGGACATGGGCGGCGGCCCGGACGTGGACGGCGTGGTGGTGCCGCACGGCAAACTGCTGGTGATGGGCGACCATCGCGGCAACAGCTTCGACGGCCGCTTCTTCGGCTTCGTCGATGCTGACAAGGTCTATGGCAAAGCCGTGGCCGTGTACTACCGCCGCGGCGAAGGCCTGGAGTGGCTGCACCTGTAAGCACTGGTCGGTGACGACCGTTGGTCGTCACGCTCTCACTCCAGACTAACCATACGCCAAACATATCAATCCGTACCCATCAGGTTATGGATCGACTCGATGGAGGGGACTAGCCTGACCCCATCCCCACACCCCTATACACATCCGACGCTGCCGACGACCTCACGCGCC
>NZ_PJAY01000026.1:0-631 GCF_002836635.1 Stenotrophomonas sp. Bg11-02 | reverse complement strand
TGGTGTGGTCAAGACCAGCTCGACCCAGGTCTGCACGTCGATCGACAACGGCAGGATCTGCACGTCGCCCAGCACGACACGCGGGAGGTACTGGCCGAACATGGCCAGCACGAGCGTCACCACAGTCAGCGGAAGCGTCCACCAGAACCGGCGCGAGAAGTCGCGAAGTTCCGGATTGTCATCGTCCTCCAGGCTCGGCATTTCCGGCTCCAGCGCCATGCCGCAGAAGGGACAGTTGCCTGGACCTTGTTGCCGGACTTCCGGGTGCATCGGGCAGGTGTAGATGGCGCCGGGCTGTGCCACCTCGGGTTCGTCCTGGGGCGTCAGATAGCGCTCCGGATCGGCCACGAACTTCGCGCGGCATCGCTCCGAGCAGAAGTGGAAAGGTGTGTCGGCGTGGGTCGCATGATGCTGCGTCGTGGCGGGATCGACCTGCATGCCACAGACCGGATCGGTGACCCGTCCATCCGCAGCCTCGACAGGGGCTGCGCCTGCAGAATGGTGATGGTCATGGGACGACGGTGAGTTCATGCCGATGCTCGCTTTAGTGGGGATGGACTGCCAAGGCAGTGTGCCATTGCGGGTTACACAGCTATTCGGGGCTGAGCGTCCCGAGCACTGAAACAACAAT
>NZ_PJAY01000025.1:0-744 GCF_002836635.1 Stenotrophomonas sp. Bg11-02 | reverse complement strand
ATTCACAACCGAGGCCACGTTGGTGCCCGTCGGGTCGTTGACCGGGTCATACACGCCCAGCAGCTGGTCGGCCATCACCGTGGAGCGCTGCGGCAAGTGGGTGGTCTCCAGCAGCTTGACCTTGCCACGGGCCAGGCCCTTGGGCTGGCTTGGCGAGCCGCGCGGCACGTTCGGCACCAGCACCAGTTTGTCGCCGGCCAGGCCGACCTTGACGATGGTGGTGCCGACCAGGCCGTCTTCTTGGAACAGGTTCATGTCCGCGATCCGGGTGTGGATACGCGGCAGGTTGTTGATGTAGGCGTTGAGCTGATCGAAGGTCAGTACGCCCAGTGCGAGCAGAGTTGCCAGATCCATAGTGGGTGAGTCCTGTGGTAGATCGGGGAAATGGAAAAGGCCCCGACTGAGCGGGGCCTTGGTAAGCAAGCGGTGCGGCTGTTACGCGCCGCCGGCGGCGGCAATGGTGATGGTTTCGGTGATGGCTTCGCCCAGGCCAGCGGCGGTGACCTTCAGGGTGTAGTCGCCCGCAGCCGAGAACGTCACCGCGTCCCAGGTCACCACACCGTTGACGGCAGCCTTCGCCCCACCGCCGACAACGTTGCCCGGGCCGGTGGCCTTTGCCAGCGTCACGCTCGCCGCGCTACCAGTGACCAGGCCGCCGAAGATGTCCTTGATCTGCGCCACCACCGGATCCACGACGACACCTGCCGTGCCGGCGGCCGGAGCAGACGCGAACTTCAGATTGTC
>NZ_PJAY01000024.1:0-852 GCF_002836635.1 Stenotrophomonas sp. Bg11-02 | reverse complement strand
TACGCGCACGCCCTCGAACGACGACAGCAGCGCATCGCCGTTGTAGAGCTGTTCTACGCTATGCACGTTCACGCCGGGCGTCAGCACAAACGACAGGAACTGATCGTCACCCTCGTAGTGGGTGTAGTAGTTGCTGATCAAATCGGGCGCGATACGCATCGACCCGATGAGCAGGCCCACCGGCTGGTCGTGGCGTGCACGGTTGCGGCCGGCCGCGATCGAGTACGCCGACTGGCCGGGAGCACTCTGCTTCGGCTGCTTGGGCTGCAGCACGCGATTGATGAGCACCGAGCCGGCCATGTAGATACCGGTCGCGGCAGCGGCGCCAAGCCCCTGCACCGCGGCGCCGGCGCCCCAGGTCGCCAACGTGCCGAAGCCGAAGGTGAAGTAGGTCAGCGCCAGGGTAGCCACCAGCGCCACGGCGGAGCGGCCCACCGCCCCACGGGCCTCGATCACCTGCCCATGCTTGGGGTACACGAAGGGCCACATGTCACGCGGCACGGCGCGGCCGCCGATCAGCACCACCCAGTCCTGGTGATCCAGGTCGGCGACGTGACGATGCAGGAACGCGCACAGGGATTCGCCCAGGCGCAGGTCCGCCGGCTGGTTGCGCTGGCCATCCACCAGCACCGGGTGCGGCGTCACGATCAGGCGGCCGGCGGCCGGGCTATCCATCAGACCCATTCGTAGATTCCTTCGATGCGCAGGCCAAAGCCCTGCAGTTCGCGCGCGCGGTGCAGGACGCTGCACCCGTGGCGTTCGTTGCTGTGGAGTACCCAGCCCTCATGGGCCAGAAAGAAGAAAACCCCGGCATGGCCGGGGTTTCGTTGTCCGTGGTCAAACATCAGGACC
>NZ_PJAY01000023.1:0-870 GCF_002836635.1 Stenotrophomonas sp. Bg11-02 | reverse complement strand
AGATCGCCGTCCTGCGGCGGTCCCTCCCGTAATCGTGCATAGGGCCGGGAGAGCGCCCCCAGCTCGGCCTCCCCGCGCGCGCCGCGCGGCCGGCGGCTGGGCATCTCGACGTGCCGACCGAAGAGTTCGCGCTGGACCCTCACCACCAGATCCGCGCAATCGGCTGAATCAGGGTCGTAGGGGATGAGCGTGAACGGCTCGACATCTGAAGGCCGCATCAGTAGATGCCCGGGGCGATGTGCGCGTTGTAGCGCAACCGGACGGCCTGCTGCCGTGTGAAGAAGTCCACCCCGCAAGCGGAGGTGGCAGCCTGAGGGGTCACCGATACGGTCATCATCGGCAGGAAGTGATCCTGCTCGATGACGTTCACGTCTGCCCGGTCGGTGATCATCAGGCGCGCCGTGACCAGCTCACCAGGCGCCAACCGCTCCAGGTCTTCGGTGATAGCCCGGCCAACATTGCTGATCACCAGCTGCGCGCGCGGAGCCTGGCCGTTGACGTCATCGGGCAGCTTGAAGCCGAATTGAGCCCCAACGAAGGTCAGGCCTTGGCTTACCCAGTCGCGCTGGTCGTTGCAGATGCGCAGGGTTTCGGCAAACGAAGGTGCCGAGACTTCCAGCAGAGCCAAGGTGCCCACCGGGTCCGTGACGCGCTGGCGCCGCTCGGTAAAAGTGCTCATCGCATGTACTCCACGACGGTGTCGCGCCGGTAGTCGCCCAGGCCGTGCTGGTCCGGGACAAGCTGGCCGATATCGCCCTTGATGAAGCGGACGGTGATGTTGGTCCCGCGATACGGGTGGCGCATGGTGAACCACCCGATCCGGCCGATCACATCGAAGTACCAGGCCTCGAACTCGTCCGCGGCGGCAAG
>NZ_PJAY01000022.1:0-1234 GCF_002836635.1 Stenotrophomonas sp. Bg11-02 | reverse complement strand
TCAGTACCGCGCTGCCGGCACCGCCAACTGGCAGGTGTTCGGCAATTACAACGTACGCGGCACCAACAACAAGAGCCAGCGTGCCAGCTATGCGATCGACGTGCCCGAGGGGCAGTACGACGTGCGCGTGCGCGTGGCCGGCAACAACACCGATGGCAGCGGCGCCGAAGCCTCGTTCGTCTGGACCACGCTGACCAGCGTTCAGCGCGACACGGCGAGCTACGCCGGCATTCCGCGCATTGGCATCCGCATGCAGGCCAACGGGCAGCTCAACGGCGCTCCGGACGAGATCCGCTGCATCGCCCATTCCATGCCGATTCCCGTCTGGACCGGCACGGAGTGGGTGACCCAGCGCACCAGCAATGCGGGGGCATGGATCCTCGCCTATGCCCGTGGCATCTACGCGCCAGATTCCACCGCACCAGGTGGACGCGCGCTGGTTGCCGGCATGGGTCTGCCCGAACGGCAGATCGACCTCGAGGGCCTCAAGGCCTTCATGCTTCACTGCGCCGCCAACAATTTCACCTACAACAACTGGATCACGGATGTCCGCAGCCACCAGCAGGTGCTGGATGTGCTGGCGCTGGCCGGGTTCGGGCAGATCAGCTGGCCGCGCGGGCGGCTGTCCGTTGGCTGGGCGGCCGATGAGCAGCCTCTGTCCGGCGTGGTCAACATGGCGACCATCAAGAAGGGCCAGTTCCAGGTCGACTACACCCTGACCAACGGCGCCGACGGCATCGAATACACCTACCTGGACAGCGCAACCTGGCAGCCCAAGACGCTGCGCGTGCCTGCCCCAGGCGTCACCACCATGCTCAACCCGGCCCAGGTGACGGGCGAGGGCGTCACCACCGAGGCGCACGCCGTGATGCTGGCCCGCTGGCACCTGGCGCAGAGCCTGTACCAGTACAAGGCGATCAGCTACAGCACCGATATCGAACACCTATCCTACAGCCGGATGTCGATGCTGGCGCTGCAGCACGACATGACGCAGTGGGGCTTCGGTGGGCGGGTCAAGGGCGCCTCGATCGCAGGCGGCAAGGTGACCCTGCAGCTTGACGAGCCCGTGCCGGCGCCGGCGCAGGGCAACGCCTTTGTTGGCCTGCGCATCCCGGGCGAGCGCGTGTACCGCGTGATGCGTGTGCAGCCCTTTGCGGGCACCAGCGACGCTCTTGTGCTGGCCGATGCCTGGCCTGCCGATGCGGCCCTCCCGGGGAACAGCGAGGCCAACCCG
>NZ_PJAY01000021.1:0-1234 GCF_002836635.1 Stenotrophomonas sp. Bg11-02 | reverse complement strand
CCAGTACCGCGCTGCCGGCACGGTCAACTGGCAGGAGTTCGGCAACTACAACGTCCGCGGCACCAACAACAAGAGCCAGCGCGCCAGTTATGCGATCGACGTGCCCGAGGGGCAGTACGACGTGCGCGTGCGCGTGGCCGGCAACAACACCGACGGCTCGGGTGCTGAAGCGTCGTTCGTCTGGACCACCCTGACCAGCGTGCAGCGCGACACGGCAAGCTATGCGGGCATCCCGCGCATCGGCATCCGGATGCAGGCCAACGGCCAGCTCAACGGCGCGCCGGACGAGATCCGCTGCATTGCCCATTCCATGCCGATTCCCGTCTGGACCGGCACGGTGTGGGTGACCCAGCGCACCAGCAATGCGGGGGCATGGATCCTCGCCTATGCCCGTGGCATCTACGCGCCTGATCCCACTGCACCAGGTGGGCGCGCGCTGGTTGCCGGCATGGGTCTGCCCGAACGGCAGATCGACCTCGAGGGCCTCAAGGCCTTCATGCTCCACTGTGCCGCCAACAATTTCACCTACAACAACTGGATCACGGATGTCCGCAGCCACCAGCAGGTGCTGGACGTGCTGGCGCTGGCCGGGTTCGGGCAGATCAGCTGGCCGCGCGGGCGGCTGTCCGTAGGCTGGGCCGCCGATGAGCAGCCGCTGTCCGGCGTGGTCAACATGGCGAACATCAAGAAGGGCCAGTTCCAGGTCGACTACACCCTGACCAACGGCGCCGACGGCATCGAGTACACCTACCTGGACAGCGCAACCTGGCAGTCCAAGACCCTGCGAGTGCCTGCCCCCGGTGTCACCACGATGCTCAACCCGGCCCAGGTGAGCGGGGAGGGCGTCACCACCGAGGCGCATGCCGTGATGCTGGCGCGCTGGCACTTGGCGCAGAGCCTGTACCAGTACAAGGCGATCAGCTACAGCACCGATATCGAACACCTGTCCTACAGCCGGATGTCGATGCTGGCGCTGCAGCACGATATGACCCAGTGGGGCTTCGGTGGGCGGGTCAAGGGCGCTTCGATCGCAGGCGGCAGGGCTACTCTGCAGCTTGACGAGCCCGTGCCGGCACCGGCGCAAGGGAACGCCTTTGTTGGCCTGCGCATCCCGGGCGAGCGTGTGTACCGCGTGCTGCGTGTACAGCCCTTTGCCGGCACCAGCGACACCCTTGTGCTGGCCGATGGCTGGCCTGCCGATGCAGCCCTGCCGGGCAACAGCGAGGCCAACCCC
>NZ_PJAY01000020.1:0-1396 GCF_002836635.1 Stenotrophomonas sp. Bg11-02 | reverse complement strand
CACGCGCACGCCCTCGAACGACGACAGCAGCGCATCGCCGTTGTAGAGCTGTTCCACGCTGTGCACGTTCACGCCGGGCGTCAGCACAAACGACAGGAACTGATCGTCACCCTCGTAGTGGGTGTAGTAGTTGCTGATCAAATCGGGCGCGATACGCATCGACCCGATCAGCAGCCCCACCGGCTGGTCGTGGCGTGCACGGTTGCGGCCGGCCGCGATCGAGTACGTCGACTGACCGGGAGCACTCTGCTTAGGCTGCTTGGGCTGCAGCACGCGATTGATGAGCACCGACCCGGCCATGTAGACGCCCGTAGCAGCGGCAGCACCCCACGCCCCCGATACTGCGCCGGCACCCCACCACCCGGCGGTGGCCGTGCCGAAGCCGAAGGTGAAGTAGGTCAGCGCCAAGGTAGCCACCAGCGCGACGGCAGAGCGGCCTACCGCCCCACGGGCCTCGATCACCTGCCCATGCTTGGGGTACACGAAAGGCCACATGTCACGCGGGACGGCGCGGCCGCCGATCAGCACCACCCAGTCCTGGTCATCGAGGTCGGTCACGTGACGATGCAGGAAGGCGCAGAGGGATTCGTCCGGGCGCAGGTCCGCCGGCTGGTTGCGCTGGCCATCTACCAACACGGGGTGGGGGGTGACGATGAGCCGGCCTGTCGAGCTAATATCTGATTTCTCAGCCAAGGTGCATGCGGATGAAGTCACTGAGGGTGATCCCGATAAGGTTTGTCGACCGAAACGGAAACCCAACCAGCCCGGATGCAGCGGCAGAGTCGGATTGCATTCCAGTTATGGATGTCTTGGTACGCTCCCCGTTTAACGCTGACCTTGTGATCAGGTCCCGGGCGCTAGTCGACACGGGCGCGGATTGCTGCGTGGCCTCGAGGCGGGTTCTTGAGACTGTTGGAGCCCCTGTAACTCGCTCGGTTAAACACCAAGGAGCGACCGGATCCAACGTGACGAACGTGCACAACGCGATTTTGATAATCGCTTCTAATGAAGGTTTTCAGATCCCAATAAAGGCAGACATCGCTCGTCAAGATGATGCTCACGTGCACCCCGCCTACTCTGTAATTTTGGGGCGCGGCTTGTTGCGAAATGGGTGCTTGACGCTTGACTACCCTGCCAAAGTTTTCACTTGGAGATGCTTTGTGTAACGCTTCTCGCAACGGCAGAGACACTAGTTCCTCGGGTGGCGGCATTGGCATATCAGACCCATTCGTAGATGCCTTCAATGCGCAGGCCAAAGCCCTGCAGATCGCGCGCGCGGTGCAGGACGCTGCACCCGTGGCGTTCGTTGCTGTGGAGTACCCAGCCCTCATGGGCCAGAAAGAAGAAAACCCCGGCATGGCCAGGGTTTCGTTGTCCGTGGTCGAACATCAGGACT
>NZ_PJAY01000019.1:0-1517 GCF_002836635.1 Stenotrophomonas sp. Bg11-02 | reverse complement strand
CCAGCGGGAAGGCGGTCTCCACCTTCCCGCGGCGACGATGCCATCCGAGCACGAACATCAGGGCGACCAGCAGCGCGCCTCTCGCCATGGCTGCCCGGCCCGCGGACGTCTCGAGCAGATACCAGCCAAGCGATGCGCGATCAACCTCGGCAAGCGGCATTCCCATGATGCCCGCGGTCTTGAAGACGACATCGAGCCCGGTGAGCACGAGACCGGCCACGGCACCCGCCAATAGAACGCCCATGAGTGACCACCCGGCCAAGGCGTCGGCGAGTGCCGATCGACGCGACCCGTACCAACCGAAGAGTGGAACCCCGAAAAGAACCATGATGACAAGGTATTCCAAGAATCTCAGTGCATAAGCCGACAGGTCGAACATTCGCGACTCCTCAGCGCACCGTGAAGCTGAAGCTGCCCGGCATGGGGTGGTTGTCACCACCGACGGCGCGGTATTCCACGGTATAGACGCCCGGAGCCAGCGGTCCAGGCAACTTGGCACGCAGGGTCTTGCCGTTGTTGACGATCTCGGTCGTGAAATTCTCGATCGGCATGGTGGAACTGCCGTGCTTCATGAGCAACTTGAGACGCGACGCCCGCGGAATCAATGTCTCGTTGAACACGAGATCGATCTGGCCTGGCGAGGCCACCACCGCATTTGCCGCCGGTGTGGACTGCTGCAGCGCGGCGTGGGCGTGCGCGACCTGCAGCGAAAACTGCCCGGCCGCGATTGCGAGGACGAGCGCGAAGGAGCGAATGACGTTGGACGACTTCATATGGATAAATCCTCATTGGAATGTGATGCAAAGCCCGTTCGGGAGGGGCCGCGCTGTGTTCGATGCGACAAGCGTTAGATGTCGGACTGTCACCGAAACCACGATTTGTCGGATTTTCTTGATACTTCCGCTTTCGCGAGACGAGGATCCCACCGGCTCAGGCGGGATCCTCGACGCATTACGCTGCCATGGCGCTGCAGCTTTCCGCGCAGCGGCGACAAACTTCGGCGCAGCGCGTCATCTCAGGGTCGTTCATGGCGTCGCATGCATCGGCGCACTGGCGGCAGATCTCCGCGCAGGCACCGCAAACCACGTCGTGAACGCTGGCACCGCGCAGCATCGCGTCGGCACTGGTTGCGCAGGTATCGGCACACGTCGCCAACAGGGCGATGTGCTCCGGGGCCGCGTGAACACCTCCTTTGGTCAGGCAGTAGTTGATGGTCTCCAGGCAGATCGCATGGCATTGCGTGCAGTTGTCGATGCACTCGTTCATGGCCTGGGGCCGGTGTGCTGCGGAATGGTGAGTCATGTAGTTCTCCTTCTTCCTCGCGGGCGAGAATCGGCGCGCCCGCAACACCGTCCCCTGTTGCTGCGACGGATCAGTGCTGTGCGAACGGTTCAGTGGTTCCGTCGCGATGGATCAGCTCGACCGTGAACGGCTGCTGGCGTCCCTCCGGGACCTCCATGCCCGGAGAACCAAGCGGCATCCCTGGGAGGACCAGGCCGCGTGCGTTCGGCTTTTCT
>NZ_PJAY01000018.1:0-1687 GCF_002836635.1 Stenotrophomonas sp. Bg11-02 | reverse complement strand
CTGTCGCTACCGGGGGGGATTCGGACCCCGGTAATTAAGCGTTTTTCGGCCCCTAGGATGCTCCACCACAGGGCCCGCGTTTTGTCGGATTTCCCCGGGAGAAAGCGCACTTTCTAGGTAGGACGACCTGTACATCGAGTAGGACATGGCCGACATTCGTGACTTCTCTCCAGGCTGGTCAGTCGCCCGCCTGGCGGACGAGTTCGGCATGGACCGGCGAACCGCTGCCAAGCGGCTGCGAGACGCTGGCGTTGCGCCCTTTGGCAAGCGTGCTGGCCACGACGTCTACCGCTTGGCCGACGCCGCCGTCGCTTTGGTGCAGGTGCCAGGCGTCGTTGGCGCGGACGGCGTCGTCGACCCGCGCGATTTGCCCCCGATGGAGCGCCGGGCGTTCTACCAATCTGAAAACGAACGGCTGAAGGTCGAAACGACGACCGGGCAGCTTGTACCTGCCGCCGAGGTCGAGGCCGACTACGCCGAGTTGGTGAAAAAGGTCGTGCAGTTCTTCGACACCCTTCCGGACGTTCTCGAGCGCAAGGCGGGGCTGACCCCGGAACAGGTGGTGAAGGTCCAGGACGCCTGTGACGGCGTGCGCCAGACGATGTTCGAGGCAATAACCGATGACCTACGCGACAGCGCGTGAGCTGCGCGGCGGCGTAGCGGAGATGATCAGGCCACCCAGGCGCATCAAGGTCAGCGAGGGCGCCAAAGCGCTGCACGTGGCCAACGCCAGCGGCGCTGCAGGCAAGTGGGATCCCTCGGTGTCGCCCTACATGGTCCAGCCGCTGGACATGACGGGCAGCCGGCACTACGAAGCAGTGGTGTTCGTCGGGCCGGCGCGGTCCGGCAAGACGATCTCTCTCATCGATGCGCGCTTGGCCTACCTGATCACCTGCAACCCGGCCGACACCATGGTCGTGCAGATGTCCAAGGACGCTGCGGAGGACTACAGCAAGACCCGTATCGCACGTGGCATCGCGGCCAGCCCAGAGCTCCGCAAGCGGCTCAGTCCACGCGCGCATGACGACAATATCCTGCTGAAGTTCTTCCGGTCAGGGATGTCGCTGCGTATGGGATGGCCGTCCATCTCGGTGCTGTCCGGCAAGGACATCCACGACGTGCTGATGACGGACGTGGATAACTACACCGGCGACCTGGGTATCGACGAATGCTTCGGCCTGGCGCTCAAGCGGACGCAGACCTTCATGTCAGCGGGCATGGTCGTAGCCGAGTCGAGCCCCGCCACGGATTACACCGACGGTGCCTGGAAGCCAACGCACCCTCACCACGGCCCGCCCGCTGCCGGTATCGCGGCGCTTTATGCGCGCGGCGATCGCCGGCGTTGGTACTGGCCCTGCCCGGAGTGCGGGGAGCGGTTCATGGCGGCTCCCGGCTACGACGGGTTCGCTCTGCCGCCGATGGACGAGCTGCTCGAGCGCGTGCTGGTGGACGACATCCAGCAGATGGCCAGGCATTACTCCCTGCTGCACTGCCCGAGCTGCGGCGTGGGCTTGGACCATCGCTGGAAGGACGACATGAACCAGGCCGGTGTGTGGGCCGGCGAGGGGCAGATCGTTCATCCGGACGGCAGTATCAGCGGCGATCCGCTGGAGACGCGCATTGCCAGTTACTGGCTGGGCGGCGTTGCTGCGGCGTACCAGTCCTGGGAGTCGCTGATCGAGCGATA
>NZ_PJAY01000017.1:0-2919 GCF_002836635.1 Stenotrophomonas sp. Bg11-02 | reverse complement strand
CGGCTCCGCTGGCCGCCTGCCTCCGACAGCAGGAACTCGGCGTTGCGCACGCCTTTCAGGTTGATTTCCATGTTTCTTTACCTCGCTCGCATTTGATAGATGTGGTTGGGATCCAGCTGGGCCTTCGCCGGGTTGGCCTGTTTCGCGGCATCCGCCGCCGGCGTGGTGGTCACGATCTGGGTGCTCTCGCCTTCCGTGGCTTTCATGGACAGCAGCTGCGTGCGAACCGTCGCCAGATCGGTGTTCTCCTTGATGAAACCCGGCGCAAGCGAAGCACCGTCCCGCAGTGCGGCCGCGCATGCGTCCTGCACCGCGACGGCGTATGCAAGCGCTTCCTCTGCCCTTCCCCGCCTTTGACGCCGCGGCGAATCAGAGCGATTCCGATATCCGAGGGCAGGTCGCTGCCGGCAACCGCGCTGGCCAATGCGGCCGCAGGGGATGCCGTCGTGGCAGCCGTCTCCGGCCCTGCTGGCGCGGCGTCACCCAGCGCAGCCCCCGGCTCTACGGTTGCAGCAGATGCCTCGACGTCGTCGGCCTCCGGATCACCAGGCGCCGCAGAACTTGGCGCTCCCTCAGCGCCGACATGCGCCAGCAGGTCGTGCCAGGTGCCAAGGCGCGTGGCGAAGCCCGCATCGACTGCCGCCTGCCCTTGGAAGCACGCGGCCTCGGTGGCACGCACCGCATCCGCATCGATGCTGAGGTTGCGGGCCACGGTGTCGACGAACATGCCGTAAAGCGCATCAATGTTGGCCTGCGCCGAGGCGCGTGCCTCGTCGCTCAGGGGCATGTGCGGGCTAAGGTCCACCTTGCGGGAACCCGCGTAGATCGGCGTCGCTCGCAGGCCCATGCGTTCGTCGGCTGCGCTCCAGTCGTAGTGGTAGGCCACTACGCCGACCGAGCCGACGCCGCCGGTGCGGCTGATCCAGATCTCATCACAGGCCGTGGCCAGCGCGAAGCAGGCCGAATACGCGTTGTCGTCGACCAGTGCATAGATCGGCTTCTTACCGCGGGCGGCGTAGATGTGATCCACCAGGTCGAAGCAGCCCGCGGCCATTCCGCCGGGCGAATCGAGACGTAGGACGATGGTGCCTACCCGGTCGTCCTCGATCAGCTCGTCGAAAGTAGCGCGCAGAGCTGCGTAGCTCATGGGGCCGGCACCGCTGGGACCGGGCATCGGACGATTGACCAGCGCGCCGGATACGTTGATGACGCCGATCAGCGAGCGATCGGGCGCAACGGTGTCGCCGGCGTCAGGCAGCTCCAGACGCTCGGTGCGCATTTCGGTGTCAGCGCTGGTGACCTCGCCAGTCAGGTAGGCACCGATGATGGCTTCGCCGTGGACCTGGTGCACCAGCAGCGGGCTGTTGAGCGCGACCGCCGCGAGCGACGACACGACCGGCGCGCGGCTGCCGCGGCCGAAGATACGGGCCAGAAGGCCGGGCTTACTGTTCATCGTCTTCCTCATTGGGGTCTGCGGCGCCGGCGGCGCCTTTGTCTTCCGCAGCGCCTTGCAGCGCGCCTGAGCCATTGGTACGGCGGGGGTCGCTGTCGTAGATCAGGCCCTTGTCATCGGTCCGCTGGTTATCGGCCTCGTTCTCTTCGTCCACCTGCTCGGGATCCTCGCCGGCCCCCAGCACCACCTTGGAGCGCGATTTGAAGCCAGCCCGCACAGCCTTCAGCTCTGCGCTCACGTCTTGCACCGGGTGGCTCCACGGCCAGCCTTCCGGCACCCACAGGGTTTCGGTCACTTCGTCGCGCAGCTCGGCATACCCTGGCACCTGGAGCAGGCCTGACAGCACCGCCTGGTCGTAGAAGGCGTCGCGCACTCGCTGGCAGAACATCGGGATCATGTAGAGCCACTGGTCCTGCTCAATCACCCGCCTGAACTCGTTGAGGATCAGGCGCAGGGCACGATCGGAGACGTTGCGCAGGTCGCCGGTGAGCACTTCGTAGGGCACGTCCTGGCTCGCGCTGATCGCAAGCAGATGTCCACGCAGGAACTCCGCGTAGTCGGACCCGGCGCTGGGCGGATTGGCGAACTCAACCTTGTAGCCCGGCGGCAGCTCCTGCATCGTCGCCGGCTCGAGGCCGCCCAACGGCGTACCGTCGATATCATCACCGGTGGCCAGGTCACCCAGCGGCGTTGCCTCAGCGTCTTCTTGGGGCTCAGGCGTGGTGAAGAAGCCCGCGAACAGGTTGGCAATCGCCTGTCGTTCCAGCACCGCGTCATCGAGGCGGTCCAGGTTGAACATCCGCAGCAGCGCTGGCGCGGAAGTCGGCACACCCCGGATGGCACCAGCGCGGTTCGGCCGGTAAAGGTGCATGACCTGCTCGGCTGGCACGCGGACCAGTTCATTGCCGTTGATCGCGACATGGAAGTCGCCGGGGTGCTCGCGGTACATCCAGTACGCCACACGGCGACCGATGCGATCGAACTCGATGCCCTGGCGGATCGCGTTGCCGTTGCTGGCCACGCCGTAGTAATGCTGCGGGCACTGTTCCGACTCGATCAGCTGCACCTGCAGCGGAACGGGCAGCCCGTCCTCCGGACGACGGAACCGGATCCGCGCGAACACCTCGCCGGCCTCCTTCCATTCCCGCCAGGACAAAGCCTGGAGCCCGGACCAGTCCAACACGCCGTCAGCGTCGGCGTATTTCCCCCAGCGCTTCCACAGGCCTGCGACTTGGGCCTTGTGGGCCTTCGTACCCCAAATGGCTTTGGCTTGGATGCCAGTCGCGATGCCGTTGGACACGCTCTTGTTGAGAGCGCTGACCATCCACGGATCGTTGCGTGCCAAGTGGCGCGCGCGTGCCAGCACGGTGGGCAGGCTGAGCAGCGCTGCGTTCGGCCCGAGCGACGCCGGCCGGAACATCCGCAGCCTTCGCCCCATGCCAGCAGCTCGGTAGGTGCTCTCGTCG